>CALBRU010000372.1 GCA_937927695.1 uncultured Thiomonas sp.
CGCAATATCGCGCACCACCTCCATGGCGCGAATCACGCCGTCCTGCACATAGTCGTCCCAGGTCAGATGGCCCATGCTGGCGTCCGGGTTGCGCCACGACACGACAAAAGTCCGGTGCCCCTGCTCCACCGAAAACCGCACCAGCGAGTTATCGGGCTGCAGATCGAGGATGTAGTACTTGTTGATCGAAGGCGGCACGAACAGCAGTGGCCGCGCATGCACGCGCTCGGTCAGCGGGGTGTACTCGATGAGCTGGAACAGATCGTTTTCAAACACCACCTGGCCTGCCGTGGTCGCCACGTTGCGGCCCACCTCGAAAACCGATTCATCGGTCTGCGTCATTCGACCCTGTTTCAAATCCTTGAGCCAATTTTCGACCCCGGCGCGCAGGCTTTCCCCCTGCGTCTGCACTGCTTTCTCAAGGGCCTCGGGATTGAGCGCCAGAAAGTTGGACGGCGCCGCCGCATCGACCCACTGCTGCACCGCGAAGCGCAGCTTCTGCCGCGTCGTCTCGTCGGTCTGCACGTTTTCGGCCAGATCGAACAGGGCCCGCGCGCCCAGTAGATAGAGCGCCGCGGTGTAGCGGGAAATACGGCTCTCTGCCCAGGAGTTATGGGAGAACCGCCGATCATTTTCCGGCGGAGCCGATGTGTTGGCCGCGTCCGTCTCCAGCAGACCGCTCCACAACTGGCGAAACTCGTCAACGTAGCGTTGTTGCAGCGCCTGCAGCCGCGAGGGCTCGAACAGGACGGGTTGCCCCTTTGCCGCGCCTGAAAGCAGCGAAGTCCACACCGGCTGCATGTCAGCCCATGCGGCCCAAGGATCGGTCTGTCCCGAAAAAAAAGGCGGCGCGGCGGAGCCGGTCGAAGTGTTTTGGGCCATGGGATTGGGTGCGACGGGGAAGGGAGCGAGCCTATCCGCAAAAGCGACAGGCCACGGCATTCTTGAACAGGCCGCAGGCCGTGTCAACGGCGCTTCCACGATGCGGAAACCACCCTACTCCACCCAGATGCAGCCGGCCTGCCGCCCGGTAACTGATTGGCGGCGGTAGGAGTAAAACCGCTGGGCAAGGCCAAAGGTGCTCAGACCGCCGCCCGCAATATGCTTGGCCGACAGGCCCGCCGCCTGCAGGCGGATGCGCGCAAGCTGCCACAGGTCGGCCCACCATTTTCCCGGCTGGCCCGGCAAAAACGCGACGGCTGTCTGCGGATGACGACTGACAAAAGCCGCTCTCACCTCATCGCCCACCTCGAACGCCTCGGGCCCGATCGCCGGGCCCAGCACGGCCTGCACTTCGGCCGCAGGGCAACCGGCGCGGTCGCAGACGGCCTGGAGACTGGCTTCGAGCACGCCGCCCGCCAGGCCGCGCCACCCGGCATGCGCGGCGGCCACCGCCCTGCCCCCAGGTGCGGCAAACAACACCGGCAGACAGTCGGCGACCAGCACCGTGGCCGCAATGCCGCGCTGCGCGGTGCAGGCTGCGTCCGCCACGGGTTCCGGGTCATCGTGATGGACCCGATCGAGATCGGCCACAGCGATGCCGTGCACCTGCTGCAAGTAGCGAGGCTGTGCGCCGCCCAGCGCTTCGCTGAGCAGCCTGCGGTTCTGCGAGACGGCGGCCGGGTCGTCGCCGACATGGTTACCCAGATTCATTCCACCGCCCAGAGTGCTTTGTGCGCAGCCATAGGCCGCGACACTCACGCCCCCGGCGCAGCTGGTGAACACCGCGCGCACCTGCGGGTTTCCTGGCCAGGCGACTTGCAGCCAAGGCGCTTGCGCCGTGGGAGCAGCGAGGTTGTCGGGGCTGAAGTCCGTCAGAACAGGCGTGTGGAGCATGGCGTGTAAGGCAAACGGCAAGCCGGGCCCGGAAAAAGAGTAAGGGATGTATCAATCTGCTGCGGTCGGCACAGTCCGCAGCCTGTGTGCTGGGTGCGCAATTTATAGTGGAAGCGTACAACCCGTTTCAGTACCGATCCTTCTACCCCTCGATGCGCCTTTCCGTCATCATTCCCGCCCATCGGTCGCACGCCTTCATCGACGATGCGCTGGATTCTTTAGCGGCGCAGCAGCGGCCAGACGGGCTCGCACTTGAGGTCATTGTGGTTGCGGATGACGGCACCGACTATGCCCACCACTTCACCGCAGTCCGCAGACAAGCTCTCGAGTGTCTTTCCGTTACGACAGGACGCATCGCGGCCGGGCCGTCGGCGGCGCGCAATATCGGGCTGAATCGCGCCAGCGGCGATTTCATCTCGTTTCTGGATGCGGACGATCTCTGGCTGCCCGGCCGCGCCGCCGCCTTGCTGCCTCTGGCCGATGTTCACGGCGCCGCAGTGTGCCGCATGGCGATCACCGCCCTCGACGCGCCAGGCACGCCGAAGCTGACCCCGGTATTGCCCGCGCATGGACACCTCTCGCCGCAGGACAGCCTGCTGATCGACGGCGGGTTCTGCCCGGTGTACCGCCGCGATTGCATCAACCACCCCTGGGATGAAGACCTCGCTTTCGCCGAAGACCTGTTGTTCAACCACGCTGCCGTGGTCAACGCCGGCGGTCTGTTCGTGCATCCGCAACCCTTGATGCACTACCGCATCCGCCCCGATTCGGCCACCCATCACATGCCCTCTGCCAGCCACCGGGCCGAGCGGGCATACGCGCAGATGTTGTCGCGCCTGTCGCTGGCCTCGGGCGAAACCGCAACGTTGGCTGCGTGTCTGCATCGCAAACGCCGGCTCAACGCGGCCTATCTGCAGGCTTGGCAGCAAGAGCCGGGGCTGCATTTCGAGCAGTTCGTCAGGGCTTCATCCCCCTGACGCGTGCAAAGATAGGGCAGCGCTCACCAGCCCTGCGGATCGATCACTTCCGGCTCACCGCCGCAGGCGTCCCAGAAACTCGCCATATCGTCCGGAATGGGAGCGATGAAATCCATCGGCTTGTCGTTCAGGGGATGGGCAAACGCCAGCCGCGCGGCATGCAACGCCTGGCGCTGCAGCGGCAGATCGGGCCG
>CALBRU010000373.1 GCA_937927695.1 uncultured Thiomonas sp.
CTACCCTCATCGTGCCTGGAGACATGAGCCAGGCCGCCGGCCTCATTGCCTCGGCCATGACCGTGCTGAAGAAAACACAGTGAGTGCGCCAATCTCTTCCAGCTCGGCGCGCCAGGCCGCGCTGGCCGCACTGATCGAACCCGACCCGGCGCGCAAGGTGGCGCTGGCGCTGGTCCTGCGCGACGATCTGCACCAAGGGCGCGTGAGCATCGATCCGCCCATCAGTGTGCAGAAGCCGCCAAACGCCGCCCTCCCCGGCCGCCCGGAAAAGCCTGAACTGATCCCCGCGCAACAGATGCCCCGCCGCAACCCGCGCGACCCCAGGGGTCACGCCGCCCTGCTGCACTCCATTGCGCACATCGAGTTCAACGCCATCAACCTCGCCCTCGATGCCGTGTGGCGTTTTCAAGACTTGCCGACAGATTTTTACCGCGACTGGATTCGCGTGGCCGCCGAAGAAGCCGAGCACTTCACCCTGCTGCGCAATCACCTGCGCGGCAGCGGCGCCGAATATGGCGACTTCCCCGCCCATAACGGCCTGTGGGACATGGCCGAGAAAACCGCTGGCGATTTTTTGGCCCGCATGGCGCTGGTGCCACGCACTCTCGAAGCCCGGGGACTGGATGTGAACCCCAGCATTCGCGCCAAGCTAGCCGCCGCTGGAGATGCGCGCGGCGCGGAAATTCTCGACCGCATTCTGGCCGACGAAATCGGCCATGTCGCCATCGGCAACCGCTGGTATCACTGGGCCTGCGCCCAGACGGGCTGTAACCCCCTCACCGCCCACGACGAACTGGCCGCCGCTTTCGGCGCCCCGCGGATCAAACCCCCATTCAATCGCGACGCACGGCTGCAGGCGGGGTTCAGCGCTGAGGAGCTAGCCCAGCTTGAGCGTGCGATCTAGCGCCTGTCACGCCCTAGTCATGCTCGCTTCGCCCGCTGACGGGCGTAAAAAGGCCCCGTGCACGGCCCTGGCCAATTTGGTACGCGACGTCAAATCCCCCTCACAACGGATGAGGGCACTCACAGCGCCATATTCTTAAGACTCGTTTTGGTTCGGAGAAAAATTTTGTCAGCCATCACCGCGCACAACCGTCGCTTTTTTGCGACGAGCATTGCATGCCTTGGTGCGGTCTTGATTTCAACCTCCGCGTTTGCGCAAACTCCCAATAGGTCTGAAGCCGATCCGGCCTTGCTCAATGTCCTGAATCAGCCTTTGCAATCTTGCAGCCAGGCTCCACAGACGGGATATTTGCGCAACGGCTACTGCGCTGTGACAACACAGGACGCTGGAGTGCATGGCGTGTGCGCCGTGATGGACGCGCAGTTCCTTGCTTACACAAAATCGCAAGGCAATGATCTGTCCACACCCAACCCAAAACTGCGCTTTCCTGGGCTGAAACCCGGCGACCACTGGTGCGTCTGTGCTGGGCGCTGGCAGCAAGCACTTGACGCTGGTGTAGCACCCAAGGTTGTTCTTGCTGCGTCGAGCAAGGACGTGCTGGGCTCCCTATTTCTGGACGATCTGGCCAAGCATGCGGTAGACCCGCCCGCCCATTTGCCGCCCCCAAAGCTTCCGTAGGTCGTGATACTCAGAAACTGGAGCCCGGCAGCTTCAGAAATTCAATTTCCTCGTCCGTCGATTCCCGTCCGAGGATGGCGTTGCGGTGGGGGTAGCGGCCAAAGCGGTCGATGATGGCTTTGTGGCGTAGCTCGAAGTCGAGGTTGTTCGCCAGCCCGTTGGCGCGGAACAGGGTTTCGGCCACGACATGAATCGCGGCGGATTCGCTGTGCATGTAAGGCAAGTAGGCAAAGATGCGCTGTTGCTGCGTCAGTGCCTGATCGGCACCGCAGGCCACGGTTTCCTGCGCTAGGGTGAGCGCCTGCGCATCGGCGGCGAAGGCGCGGGGATCGCCGCGGTACAAATTGCGCGAGAACTGATCGAGCACGATGATTTCCGCCAGCCTGCCCTGCGGTGTGGCTCGCCACGCAAACAGCTCGCAACGTACCGCCTGGCTGTGAAGGGCGCCAAAGCGGGTGCGAAGCAGGCCATCGAAAGCCGGGTCGGACTTGAACCACTGTGCGGACGCGATTTCGCGGAACCAGAAATCAAGGACGGCATCGGGCGTGCAGTTCATTTGACCTTCCTTGCCGATAGCCAAGCATGCGGCCGACGCAGCCAGTCTTCGAGTACCCGGGCGTGGTTGATTTGCGGGTCGTGCGCAGCGAAAAGCAGGGTGACGCGCCCAGCCCGCAGCGCTTCGCCCAGGGTTTGTAGGGCCGCAGAGTCATCCGCCAAGGCATCGAGTTCGGCTGTGTAGCGGTTTGAAAACTCGGCAAAACGCTCCGGCTGATGCCCGAACCAGACGCGCAGCGCCGGGCTGGGGGCGAGGTCTTTGAGCCAATGGTCGATGTGGGCGCCGTCTTTGCGCAGACCGCGCGGCCAGAGGCGGTCGATGAGGATGCGCGTGCCGTCGTCAGAACTCGGCGGGTCGTAGGCCCGCCGAATCTGCAGATCGAGTCGTGGCGCGGTCATGGCGAAACGGCGGGCGTTACGGCGTTTACCGCCCGGTGCGGTACATATAACGGTTGATCTGCGCCATCTCAGCGGAGGTGCGGCGGTAGAGGTGATCGAGGCTGATGATGGCCACTTCGAGCAGCAGCACGGCGAGCAGCGGGCGCTCAAGACGCAGACGGTTGTACATGGCGCGGCTGATGCGCAGCAGGCGGGTGTCTTCGCCGGCGCGCAAGCGGATTTCGCGCGGCTTGCGGTCGAAAAAGCTCATCTCGCCGAGCATTTCTCCGGGCATGATCTTGCCGATTTCCATTTCGCTTTCGGGCAACTGCGCCATCAGGCAGCCCTGCCCTTCGAGTACGAAAAACAGGCTCTCGCCAACCTGGCCGATATCGGCGATGACTTCGCCCTTTTTCGGCGCCATGAGATCGCAATAGTCTAGAAAGTCATGAATTTCTCGACGAGTGAGGATGGTGGTGTCCACGAGCTGACCCAGAAAATGGGCCAGGGCTTCGCGGTCTTCCGGGGTGAAGGTCAAGCGTTCCATGGTGGTTGATCGCTGAGTAGGTTGGAGGGAAATCGCTGCAAAGCGTTGCACACAGGCATGCTATCGGCAGCACTGGCGAATTCATAGCCCGAAATAGCTGCGAATACCCGACAGCAGCATATTGACGGCAATGGCCGTCAGGATGAGGCCCATGAGTTTTTCGGCGGCGTTCATCACCGAATCGCCCAGCCACTTCAGCAGGGTTTCGCTCATCAGCAGCAACCCGCCGGTGACAGCCACCGCCGAGCTGAGCGCACCCACCCAGGTCCAGATTTCGCCGGGCTGGCGCGAGGCCAGCAGCAAGACCGTGGCGAGCGCGGACGGCCCGGCCAGCAGCGGCACGGCCAGGGGAAAGATCAAGGGTTCGCGTCCGCCCTCGCCGCCGAAAATTTCAGACGTGGTGGAGAAAATCATCTTGATCGCCACCAGCAGCAGAATGACCCCGCCGGCCACTTCGATCGACGGCTGGCTGAGGTTCATCAGCTTGAGAAAGCCATGGCCGCCAAACATGAAAGCCAGCAGCACGGCGTAGGCGATGCCGATTTCGCGCAGCGCCACGGGCAGGCGGCGCTGAATCGGCAGTTTGCGCATGACCGCGATGAAAAACGGCAGATTGCCGAAGGGGTCGAGGATCAGCAGCAGTAGTACGAAGGCGGACCAGAAGTTGTCTTGGGCCATAACGGGGCAAAGCGCGATCAGGCGCGGGGATGGTGGCGGGCGTGCAGGGTTTTGAGGCGTTCGCGCGCGATGTGGGTGTAGATCTGCGTGGTGGAAATATCGGCATGACCGAGCAGCAATTGCACCACACGCAGATCGGCGCCGTGGTTGAGCAGATGGGTGGCGAAAGCGTGGCGCAGGGTGTGGGGCGACAGCGGCACGTCGATGCCGGCCTGGTTCGCGTAGGTCTTGAGCCGCATCCAGAAC
>CALBRU010000374.1 GCA_937927695.1 uncultured Thiomonas sp.
CCTTCCGGGCCGAGATCGATCAGCCAGTCGGCATTGGCCATCATGTCGAGGTCATGCTCGATGACCACTACGGTATGGCCGCTGTCGGTCAGGCGGTGCAGTACGCGAATGAGTTTTTCGGTGTCGGTCTTGTGCAGACCGACGGTCGGCTCGTCGAGCACGTACACCGTGGGCCGGATTCCGGCGGTGGCCAGCTCGGTGACCAGCTTGATGCGCTGCGCCTCGCCGCCCGACAGGAAGGGGCTGGGCTGGCCGAGTTGCAGATAACCCAGCCCCACGTCCTGCAGCAATTGCAGCGCGTGGTGGATTTTGCGGTGCGCAGCGAAAAACTCGACGGCTTCGTCCACCTCCATCTGCAGCACCTCGCCGGCGTTGCGGCCGCGCAGCCGCACCGCGAGCGTTTCGGGGTTGAAGCGCAGGCCGTTGCAATCGGTGCAAGGCACGGTGACGTCGGGCAGAAAGTTCATCGCCACCTTCACCGCGCCCTGCCCCTCGCAGCTCGGGCAGCGGCCGGGACCGGTGTTGAAGGAGAAGCGGCTGGCGGTATAGCCGCGGATACGCGCTTCCTCGGTGTCGGCGTACAACTGACGAATGCCGTCCCAGAGGCCCAGATACGTGGCGGCGCAGGAACGGGGCGTCTTGCCGATGGGGGACTGATCGACTTCGAGCACGCGCTCAAGTCCCTCCCACCCCGTCAGGTCGCCCGCGCCGTCGATCTCGCCCAAATGCCCCGTGAGCCGCCGCCGCAGCGCGGGTACCAGCACCTCGCGGGCCAGCGTGGACTTGCCCGAACCCGACACCCCAGTGACCACGGTGAGCCGCCCTCGCGGAAACTGCGCGCTCAAGCCCTGCAGATTGTGCAGATGCGCGCTGCGCAGATGCAGCGCGGGTTGATCGGCCCCCGTAATCGGGCGCGGCTGCAGCGGCCAGGGCATGGGATCGCGCAGGCTGCGCGTGGTGGCCGTGTCGGCATGGGCCATGACCTCCGCCAGCGCGCCGCTGGCCACGACCTGCCCGCCGCGCCGCCCGGCCCCCGGGCCGATGTCGATGAGATGGTCGGCGCGGCGCATGGTGTCTTCATCGTGCTCCACCACCACCAGGGTGTTGCCCTTGGCCTTGAGCAAGGCCAGCGCGTCGAGCAAGATGCGGTTGTCCCGCGGATGCAGGCCGATGGTCGGCTCGTCGAGCACGTAGCACACCCCGCGCAGATTGCTGCCGAGTTGCGCCGCCAGCCGGATGCGCTGCGCCTCGCCGCCGGAGAGCGAGGGCGCGCCGCGGTCCAGCCCCAGATAGCCGAGGCCCACCTGCTGCATGAAGGCCAGGCGCGAGCGGATTTCGCTCAGGGCGTCGCGCACGATCTCGGCTTCGCGCGGGGTCAGTTCCAATGCGCCGAACCAGGCTGCAGCGGCATCGATGTCGCGCGCGGCAAGCTGCGCGATGGACTGATCGCGCAGCCGAACGGCCAGACTGTCGCGGTTCAACCGCGCGCCGTGGCAGCTCGGGCAGGTGGACGGAGCGCCCGGCTCAGCCACGGGCGCAGCCTTGCGACCCCGGCCCGGTTTGCCTCGCGACGCCGCTTTCTCGCCGTCCGCATCGGCCCAGGCAGCCTCCTCCCCCGTCTGCTCGGCATCGAAACCGGCGATCAGTTCTCCGGTGCCGAAGCAGGTGCCGCACCAGCCGGTAGGCGAGTTGTAGGAAAACTGGCGCGGATCGAGTTCGCGGAAGCTGCGCCCGCAGCCCGGACAGGCGCGTTTGGTGGACAGCAGCAGACTGCGCATCGGCGGCTCGGGCTGCCCGGTTTCCATCGCCTCCTTCAAGCCATTCAGCGGCGCCAGTACCAGCACCACGCCCTTGCCCAGCGCCAGCGCGCGTCGCAGCAGATCGCGCAGCGCCTCCTCGTTCTCCGCCCGCACCACTACGTCGCCGACAGGCAGTTCGATGCTGTGTTCCTTGAAGCGGTCGAGCCGCGGCCAGGGAGCGGTGGGCACAAAGGCGCCGTCCACCCGCAGATGGGTGTAGCCCATGCTGCGGGCCCATACCGCCAGATCGGTGTAGTAACCCTTGCGCTGCACCACCAGCGGCGCCAGCAGGCCGATGTGCTGGCCGCGCCAGTCACGCAGCAATTGCGCGGCAATGGCATCCGCGCTTTGGGGC
>CALBRU010000375.1 GCA_937927695.1 uncultured Thiomonas sp.
GAACTCAAGCGCATCTATCCGGCGCTAGACGCCATGCAGCGGGTCGGTATGCCGCTGCTGATTCACGGCGAAGTGACCGACCCCGAGGTAGATGTGTTCGACCGCGAGGCGGTGTTCATCGAGCGGCATCTCATCGCTCTGCGCCGCGCTTTTCCCGAGCTCAAGATCGTGCTGGAGCACATCACCACGGCCCAGGCCGCCGCGTTCATTCAAGAGGCACACGACCGGGATGCCCAGGGCGCGCCCCTGCTGGCCGCAACTCTCACGGCGCATCATCTGCTGCACAACCGCAATGCCATGTTCAAAGGCGGCATGCGGCCCCACTATTACTGCCTGCCTGTGCTCAAGCGCGAGACCCACCGCCAGGCCCTGCTCGATGTCGCCACGAGCGGAGACGACCGTTTCTTTCTCGGCACCGACTCCGCGCCGCATGCGCGCAACACCAAGGAAACGGCCTGCGGCTGCGCCGGATGCTTCACGGCGGCCAATGCGCTGGAGTTGTACTGCGCGGCCTTCGAGCAGCGCAGCGCTTTGCACCGACTCGACGATTTCGCCAGCCGCTTCGGCGCGGCGTTCTACGGCTTGCCGCGCAATACGGGCTCGATCACCCTGGAGCGCCGGAGCTGGCAGGTGCCCGAAACCCTGCCCTATGCTGACGCCGACATCGTGCCTCTGCACGCGGGCGAAGCGATGGAGTGGCAGGTGCAGGTCGGGGTTTGACCTCGGGTTTGACTTCGGGTTTGATCTCGCCTTAGGCGCACTATCCGGCCAGCGGAATCGGCAGGTCGGGCACCCGGTAATTGCTCGTGGTCATCAGGTCGATGCCGCAACTCAGGCCCTCGGCCCAGTCGATGAATTGCGCCACGGCGGGTTTGCCTTTGATGGGGGAGCCATGCTGCGGCACGATCATCTCGATGTCCAATGTGCGCACCATGTTGGCCCAATACCGCAGGATCTTGTTCGACACCATGTAGCGGCGGTGGAAGGCTTCCATATGGGGCAGGGCATCGGCCAGTTGCGCAAACGGGCGGCCCGCCTGCGCACCGCTGACGAGTGAAACCCCCAGATCGCCCGAGAACAGGATTTTGCTGATCGGGTCGTAAAACTGGAAGTTGCCCTCGGCGTGCAAAAAGTGCGCCGGCAGCAGCACGATGTCGCTCTTGCCCAGGCGCAGCGTTCCTCCAGCGTCAGGCACAGCGATGATGCGTTTGTCGGTCTTGCCGAGCTTGCAGAAATGCGGAGCAAAACGCGCCCACAGACGTGAGATCACCAGATCGGCCTTGGAGGCGGTCATCCAGCGGTCTAGTGAGGCGATGATGTCCGGATCGGCATGCGAGGCCAGCAGGTAGTGCAAGTCTTGCGGCGCCATGTATTTGCGCATGGTCAGCGTGAGTTCGTTGAACGTCATATTGCCGCCCGGATCGATGAGCGCGCCCTGGCCGTGGTCGATGAGGAGGAATTGATTGGCCTGCACGGCGTCACCGTCGTCTTCGACCAGATCGCTGAACATGAGACACAGATGCGTGCCGTTGTTGAATAGTTCTGTCGCCACGGAATTCGCTCTTTCGCTGAACCGCAAAAAATGTAAAGACGAATCATCCGATCTTTTGAATACATCAAGCTTTGCGCTGCATCAAAGGCAGGGCATTTTGAGGGCTACAACTGGAGCGGCGAGATTTCTCCGTCATAATGCCGCCTGCGAAGTGGGGTGGGCAGTCGCGGTGTGCTTCAGGTACATCGAGGAACGTCCGGACTCCATAGGGCGGGATGACGGCTAACGGCCGTGCACGGTGACGTGACGAACAGGGCCACAGAGACGAGTAAACGCCGGGCAACCGGTGTGGACGTGAAACGCGGCAACCTCCATCCGGAGCAACACCAAATAGGCAGACGCGCCAGCGGCAACGCTGGCACAGCGCGGCCCGCGCGAGTCTGCGGGTAGGTGGCACGAGTTGGGCAGTAATGTCCAGCCTAGAGGAATGGCTGCCACGGTGCGGGTGCAAGCCCGCGCTGCACAGAATCCGGCTTATAGCCCCGCTTCGCACTTTTCCCCTCAGTTTTTACAACGCCGATCGGGTGCGGATCGGTGCTGCCCGTCATCCGTCAAGTCGCAGATGCACTTCCGTTTCTAGAAAGAACATTCAAGGCGGACTC
>CALBRU010000376.1 GCA_937927695.1 uncultured Thiomonas sp.
CATGGAAGAGGTCGTGACCTTGGTGGTTCAGGGCTTGCCAGATGAAACACCCACCGATCCTTTGTTCGCGCTTGCCGAGGTGCCGGTCCAGCGCGCCACACCGCAGATCGTGCTTCTGGACGCCAATGGCCTGAGCAGCTTTGTGGAACGACACCGGACAAGACAGGAAGAAAAAGCCCGGCGAGCGCAGCACATTGCCGAGCGCATTCGTGCCGCAGGGCATGAACGCCGCAGCCTGGGAGTACTACCAGACGATTGGCGTGGCGTCATTGAAGAGTTCTCTCTTTGCTTCCCGAACTTCGGCGAAGTCGCCGAGGTGCTGCACGACCATTTCGCCTTGCATGCCATGGGGGATGGGCGGGTGTCCTGGCCGCCCATCCTGTTGGTGGGCCCGGCTGGCATCGGCAAGACTGAGGCAGCACGGTGGCTGGCAGAACGGCTGTGCCTGCCTTTCCGCGTCATGGACATGGCCAGCACGCAATCAGGCTCGCCGCTGGCCGGGTCGGAGTCGTTCTGGAGCAACTCGGAGCCCGGTGTGTTGTTCGAACTGCTGGCCTATCAACCGAAAGCCAATCCGGTCGTGGTGCTGGACGAGCTGGACAAGACCGACAAGGACCGCCCGTACGACCCGCTGGCAGCGCTGTACACCTTGCTGGAGCCTCGCAGCGCACAGCGCTTCATCGACCTGTCCATTCGAGATTTCTCGATTGATGCCAGCCATGTGAACTGGATCGCCACGGCCAACAGTGTGGGCAACATTCCGGCGCCGTTGTTGTCGAGGATGACCGTCATCCACGTGCAGGCCCCAACAACTGAGCAAGTGGCTCACATCGCCCAACAGATTTATGGGCGCATGCGGGCGGAGAGCCCTTGGGGTTCGGTTTTCTCACCGAGGCTGGATGACCAGGTGGTGAACCACTTGAAGAAATTGCCACCCAGAAGCGTGGGCTTGGCGATCAAGCGCGCCCTGGGGCGGGCTGCGCGGCAACAGCGGGATCACATTCGAGTTGGAGACCTGCCAGCCATGCCCAGCCCAACTCGCAAGCCGATGGGATTCACGGCATGACCCCATGCAGTGCAAAACGGAAAAATTTTTGACCGGTCGCGCGGGAGACGAACTGCAGCCAGATCTCTAACCTTTCGACTGTTGCCGATGTGCGCAACACAACCATTGAAAGGTCCAGCATGTCCAAGTCTTCTGCCAAGTCCACCCCCATGACCAGCCAAGCTGCAGCACGCATCCAGTCGTCAACCGCAAAGTCCAACGGCGGGCAGGTGGCTGCTGGTAGCTTCGCTGCGCGGGCACAGAGCTCGGCTGCCACGAATCAAGGTGGCCCCAAAGGCTCGAAGTAAGCTCAGTTGAGCCCGGCACCAGTGATGGTGCCGGGCCCGAAACTGCCAATGAGATACAGCAACGACAAGACGGTGTCCGCTTTGGTGCGAACACTGGTCAGCTCAGGTTGGAAGTACGTGAACGGGAAAACGCATGGCAAGCTTGTTGCGCCGAATGGCCGAAAGATTGCAGTGCCCGGAACCCCAAGCGACTGGCGGGCCAGCCTGAATTTCCGAAGGGACATTCGCCGTATCGGCGCGATCAAATGACCATGACAAAACAACTACCCCCGTATCCGAGATTCGGCGAATGCATCTCGGCCTTGGTCGGAGCAATAGACGCCAACAAGAACGGAAGTGATGTGTGGCGCTTGGCCCGAAAAGGCGATTTCGACTGGGAGCGGCTGGATACCGTCATCGACGAATTACTTATTGACAGCAGCGCCGCAGTCCTTGGCGATACCGCTCACCGAATCTTTGTGCAATGGGTCTCGTCAGTTCGGTCCGCCTATACCCAGCTGGTACTCGGCGTGTCACTGGATGCCCTGGGGCGGAAGGATGCGCTTCCGGTCTTGGTTGAGCATTTCTTTGCCCCAGCCGGTGGACGACTGCTGCAGCAAGTCAGCGCCGAGCTGCCAGGCCCTGACTTGCTGCGATTGCTTGCTGACAGCGAGCAGCCGCTAAAGGTGACATTCGAATGGCTGGACAGCGCCGTCGGAGGCCCGGTAGAGAAGCTGCTGTATCCGGGGAGCACTGGATCGGATCGGGTGGAGCAGGAAAAAGTACGGAAGTGGCGTACCGGCACCAACATTCCTTCGGCGCAGAGCATCAAGCTGTTTTGCCGAAAGCTGGTCGAGTGCAGGGAGCCCATCCCCGCTTGCCCTGTTTGGCTGCTGGTTGCATCTGCCCTGTCACGTCTGGAGAGGCGATGGCCGGGATCACTGCGGTCTTTGATGCACTCTCAGGCCCGAGGAATTGCATCTCCAAGCAGACCTGTTGAGGATGTTCTCTGCCAGTTGGTCGTCCGCGCCGGACAGGCATGGCCCGAACTCGCCCAAGCGGGCTGTTACCTGTGGCACGACTTGCGCCGAACGTCAGCAAAGCAGCCCGGGGATCGGGATCGCACCTGGCAGCGAATCGAAGCACTGGAGCAACTGGCAAAACGCCATAACCCAGAGGGACACACCGCCTACCACTACAGCTGGATGAAGGGCCGTTGGCATGTGCTGTCCGGGCAGTACCAAGAAGCAATCCCGCACTACGAGAAAGCATTCAAGCAAGCCTGTTATCGATCTGGACACCAGATCAAAGACATCGTTTCCGAAGCGTCCTGCCTCTCGGCCTTTCTCTGCCTCCCGGCTAAAGGTGCCAAAAGACCACCGCTCCTGAAGCAACTCAAGCACGTCGGCATCGCCCTCGGGCTCTACCGCCAACCTGAGTCTGGAACGGTACTTGAAGATTGGGAGCTTGATCAGCTTGCGCGGCAGTTGCCTGTCGAATTCCCAGCTTGCGGACGGTTTGTCGAATGTCAGCAAGATCTGGCCGATGAGCCCATCCAAGGATGGCTCTTCATTGACCGCGACGCCATCTCGAAGATGAAGCCTGATCTCAAGGCGCCGAGAAGCGTGCGGGCAGTGCACTCTGCAGATGGGCAGGTTCGGCGCTGGCCACAGTTACGCCTCTTTGCGTCATTTGGACTTCTTGAACAAGTCAAAGCTCTGCTTGACGCTGGGGCCCCGGTAGACGACCTGGACAGCTCAAACGCCTCCGCATTGCTCTGTGCAATTCAGCACGCAGAGCAGACGGGCAGGCGCGAAGCGATGGACCTGCTTCTGGTCCACCCCCATCAACCAGCCACGATCAATGCGATGACCCAGCGCAAGCGACTGACGCCATTGATGTGCGCGATCGATCTTGGTCTGCCGGATGTCGTGGCTGCCTTGGTCGCACAAGGGGCGGACGTTGAGCAGCGAGCTTTGACCGACAACCAGTCGCCGCTGTACTACCTGGTGACCCAGCTGGCCGAGAAGGTCAATCCGAACATGATGCTGGCCAATCTGACTGAGCGAATGATGCAAGAGCCAGACTTAGTGCTTCAGGACACGTTACGCCGATTTGGCGTTGGGATCGCAGGTGCATTCGGCTCAAACACAACCGCTCTGCGTTCGCACAAGGAACTGGCCATTGCTGTGGCCAAGGCACTGGTTGACCAGCGTGTTTCAAGGCACTCAGCACCCAAGTTGATGAGGATCGCCGCAATACTTTTGGAGGCTGGCGCCAAGCCAAACGCAGCGCACAGATACCCGGCTCCCGGTCGAACACCACTGATGTTGGCCGCCGAGAGTGATTTGCCCGAGCTGTTTGATTTGATGATCCAACATGGTGGTGATCCACTCATGCCAGACGCACAAGGGCAAGACAGTTGGCAAATCGCGCGCGCCTTTCATTCACGGCGGGTACTGACCTACCTGAGCCAAAGGTACCGTTGACGGCTGGCGAGTAGCGCTTGCGTATGCAGGCTTGCGGCTGTGACCGAGTATTCATCAGGCGATTACGGTAATTACGATAATTACGGTAATCGTCTTGTGCTCTCAGCCGCGTTGGTGCGACTGACCGCACCCATGGCAGAACCATGTCTTCCGCCACTGGTCTTTGGCAACGCTGTAGTCTTTGGCCTGGACGTGCCAGGCCTTCATCAGCAGCCATCCCACTGCGACGAGGCCCAAGCCAGCAAGCGCCTCTTTCCAGTTGTGGGCAAGCATGGCGACCACGGACATGTCCAGCCTGCAGCTCCGCTCGAACACGTCACAGCTTGTCGATGCATGGTAGATGACCGCGCATCCAAGTGCCAGGCTCACCACAAAAGGCACAGGCGATGGTGGCGAGGGTGGCGCGCAATGCTGAGCAAGCAACGTGGCCTGCGAGCCGTGGCTGCTCCCCTGCGCAAACTGGCCATTCGACGTGAAGGCGATGTGCTCAGCTTGAAAGTGCTGTGTTCCATCAGCATGCACCACAGCCAGCGGCTGAATGTGGGGGCTGCCGCAACGAGGACATTGCATCGACATGTTCATCCCTCCGTTCCTTCTGTGTTGATGGTGCAGGTCAACGTGGCGTCGCGACCCTCCATATCAGCAGAGAGCACGCCGACTTTGGTCAGTCGGCCATAGGTCCTGCCGTCCTTGCCCAACTGCAGTGAGGCCGCCTTCACCACCTGCTGCAAGCTGACACCGGACATGAAGCTGCGATAGACGTGCTCGCCACCATCGCGAGAGACTGCGATCTTGTGCACGGTGAGCCCATGAACCCTGAGGGGCTGGGTCAAGATGACCGGGGTAATGCCTTGGCCTGGCCGCCACCCCGACAACCTGAGTGCGGCCTCTGCTTGATCAAAGCCTTGGTTGATCGAGGTGCAAGACAGCGCCTGCTCAAGTTGGGCCTTGGCCTTGCTTCCAACTGGCTGCGTAGTTGTGCTGGCGCCATAACCGACCAGCCACAGGTTTGTCGGCGCGCCCGGTTGCCAGCCGGTGTCGCGCACCAGTTGTTGAATGAAGCCCTGGAAGGCGAGCTGTTGCCGCTCGCTGATCGGCTGCCTGTCGGGAATGGCCAGCATCGGCGGCTTGGGGCCGGATGTGCGCACGTTGCCGCTGTGGTCCAGGGCGGTCTGCCGCATGAACAGATGCAGGTTGGCCGCGTTGTTGACCGCATAGCCGACCGACTGCCCCCAACACACCGAGAAGGTGGGCACAGCTTCAGACTTGCTCCTGCTCCACCAGATCGTGGCTGTTGCCGACCAGCAGTCGCTCCGGGACCAGTCCGTCACCGTGACGGCCACACGCGGAAAGTGCGTCTTGGTCGTGCCGTCGTATGGGTGCTTGCTGAAGATGCTGACCAAACGCGTCGTGCGGACGCTTGGCAAGGCGGTACCTTCTTGGCGCTCCAAGTTGTCGGGGGTAGCGGTTTGAGCAGGCTGGACCTGGGTGCCCAGTGAGAGCCGCACCTTGGTTGATCCGTCCGGTTGCGCTTGTGTGGTTACGCACCCTGAAAGCGTCTGAATCAGAGCCAGCACGCAGATGGATGTCATCGAGCGCAGGCTGGACGCCTTGCGATGACTGCGTGACGTCACGTAGCCTGTGGTGTGGAGTCGTCGCAAGCCTTCCATGATCTCGTTTCCCTCTCGAATGTTATCTATAGACACGTGTCAATAGTGTACATATTCGGAAGACTCGCTGTCCATGAGACCGAGTCGAAACCAGTCGTTGATCGAAGCCTTGGGGGTGGAGATCAAGGTGCGCCGCTTAGAGCTCGGCTTGTCGCAGGAGGACCTGGCTGGGCGCTGTGAATTGGATCGGCCCTACATCACCTTGATCGAGAGCGGGCGCAAGCAGCCCACCATCAGCGTGCTGCAACGGCTGGCTGGAGCTTTGGAGTGGTCGCTTGCTGAAATGTGTGGCCGCGTCGAGGTGCGCTACCTGGCAATGGCAGCGTGATTGGCACAACCCGACTGTGCTGCGATGGGTGGCGTCAGAGCTTGAGCAGCACTGCGTAGGCACCAATGGCGGCAAGGGATGCCGCGCATGCCACGATCGCCAAGGTCACCTTGGCCCTGTCGAGGATGGACACTGGTGAGTCATCGTCATCGGATTCCGACGATGTGGAGAGCGGCAGGTACAAAAGCCCACCCAAGCCCAGTGCGGCCAACAGGTGCGTCTTGTATGGCCAGCCCGCGTGAAACATGCCTGCCGTCAGAAGGCATAGCCCAGCGCAGCACGCAGCGATGATCGCCCAAGCCCGCACGCGCTCACCCCGTGAGGCAGGCGCGAGCGGAACCTCGGCCGTGAGGCGCATCGACATGATGATCGCTGCTGCCATGGCAATGCCTTGTGTCGTGGCAATCACGGCAAGCTGATTCAATGCTCTCTCTCCGGCCAGAAGTAATCAAAGGTGGAAGATGCGCCGGTCGCTCCGACCGCAGCCCCCACGAACATCATGACACCGACCACCCAGCCTGCTGGGTTGCTGACCATCGCGACAACGCCGACCGTCGCCAACGCACCACCCGCTACGCCACCCGCAACCGTGGCGCCCTCTTTGGCTGCCTGACGAGGCTTGTCTTCAGCGGTGGCAACGTTGTAGACGGCAAACGCAAGCGTCGCCACCAGAAAAGCTCGCCCGGCTGCGCCGTACAGCTTCACGCGCATGTTGACGCCATGATTGGACTTGCCTGCGCTATCGACGATCTGCACCCAAACCTTTTCTTTCTGCACGGAGGTCAGCGACTCGAACGGCCTCCCGAACATTTCATTGGCCTTCAGGCTCTGCATGTAGTCCAGTGGTCGTCCGGATGCTTTCATGTCTTTTGACAAGGCCAGGCCGAAGTCGGTGAGCTTTGCGCGTGTCAGCTCCATGATTTGATTGCGGATTGCATTCGCCGTCCTGGCCGCTTCGTGCGGGGTGATCTTGCCCTCTTTCACGAGCTGAATCAGTTCTGCCCTGGCGGCGGCTGTCTTGCGGGTGTAGTCGGCGCGCGCAGGTGGGTCTTTGATGATGCTCTCGGCAAACGCAGCAGAGGCCGCCTCCATCCCCTGAAGTGCCATGGCAAGCTCGTTGCCTTGTGCCTGCGCTGGCCTCGTGTCGCTCTTGACTGTGGACTGAGATTTTTGGGTCGTGATGACCCTGAGTGCTGGGCCGTTAGCCATCGATTGCTTCCCCGAGGATTTCACAAGTCACTTCGGCAGCGAAGCTGCCTGTGGGGATCGCGGAGGTTTGCCCCTTCTCATCGGTCACGCCCTCAATGACGTGCCCCCTCCAACGCAGACGGTACGGCTGCTTGGCCAAGGGCATGTCGGTCAAATCGCATCTCAGCACAAAGCGATGGTCGAATAAGGCCTTGATCGCTTCGTTGACGGCTTGGGCAGCCGCTGCACCCGAGCTGGCCGTCACGGCTTGAGCCCCATGGCTTGTGTTTGATGAGCCACCGCCGTCACCCACACGAGAGACAACCTGGCTGGAGATCAGCACAGCGCCACATGCGCACAGATCGCCGTGTCTAGCTACTGGGGCACCATCCACGATCATAGTCGGGTCACCCGTCACGATAACGGTGGTGCCATGGCCCTTCTTTGGGCAAGTGACTTGGTCACCGACGCGTGCCAAGCGCTTGCCGTGGGTGTCTGTGGTTTGCGTGGACCCGATGACCACACCACCATGGCTGGTCTTGTCACCGATCACGATGAATGGCCTCATTGCTTCCCCTGTTACTTTTGGGAAGCAAATCTAGCAGGCCCGACGACTGCCTCAAGGTCTCACCGAGTAACAAAGCCTTGCCTGACTGCTGCCATCTCGCGGTCTTGTGGCTTATCCACAGAGGTGGCGCCCCCACTACCAGTTGAGCTATCTGAACGCTATCAGAAGCCCTATCTGTACAGAGCAGGGGCGATCTATCGAACAAGCCCGGGGTGATCTATCGAGGAAAGTCTGCAGTCAGCAGGGGTGATCTATCGAGAAATGGCAGGGGCGATTTATCGTGGACAACTACGGCTGTCCACGACCTTGTCCACATCAACCGAGCTTCTTGGCCAAGTCTTCTGCGCGAGGGTGGTAGTAGCGCTTGAGCATGCGCAGGTCTTTGTGACCCGTGACCGCCGACAGCTCCAGAACGTTTGTCAGCTTCTCGGCCAAGCGCGATGCCGCCTCGTGGCGTGTGTCGTGAAAATGAACGTCTTCAAGAAAGCCCGCAGCAGGGCGGCGCTTGGCTTGTTTGCAGTCGGCACGGTATTGCTCTTGAGCGCGCTCAATGGCTCGGGCAAAGCCCTTGCGCAATGCCAACGCAGTGGTTGGAAAGACGGGGCCGGTCCGTTGGGGGTCTTCGATGTCGTGGTCCTCTTCGTCAACCTCTGGCAGAGGCAGCGCCTGAAGGATGGCGACAGCCCGCGTGGACAAGGGTACCGTTCTGGGATCACCGTTCTTGGTGTCGGGCAAGTGGGCGGTCTGGCGCTTGAGGTCCACGTTCTCCCAAGTGAGCGACAACAACTCACCACGTCGCATGGCGGTCTCGATGGCCAGTTTGACCAATGGCAGCAGCCAGGGGTTGCGGGCGCCCTTGCTGAACGTGCCATCAGCCAAGCGCTCACCACCTGTCAGGGCGGCCAGGAGGTAGGTTTCCTCCTCGGCGGAAAACCGGCGATCACGAGCCCGCGCCTTCTCAGGGCGCTTGATCAGTGGGATTGGGTTTTCAACATGCACGCCCCATTCGCGACGGGCATGGTTGAAGACGGCAGACAGCACATCAATCTCGCGATTGACGGTGGCGCCACCGACCTGCTTGAGTCGCCGGTCGCGCCAACTGGCCACGGCAGTGCTGGTAACCGCCGACATCTTGAGCTTGGGCAGGGTCGCGTCTTTCATGATGACGTCGATCTTCACGGACTCGATGTCGGCCGATTTCTTGGACGGCGTGACCTCCGTTTGATAACGGCGCAAAATGGCTCCGAGGGTGTTCTTCTCAGCCTCGCGCCGATCCACCACGCCACCCGTGTCGGCGGCACGCTCCAGCTCGCGAACCCACTTCTCGGCGTCCTCCTTGTAGGAGAAGGTGCGCGACTGCGCGGGGTAGCCCTTGCGCCGCACCTTGGCTTGCCACTGCAACTCGCCGCGTTTCGTGATCGTGCCCATGACTCTTGTGTCCCAAATTTGTCCCAATTAATGCTGGGTCAGCTTATAACACCAGTGGATACAGGGCAAGTGCCTAGCGTTCGGGACGTAGAGGCCGGAGGTTCGAATCCTCTCACCCCGACCAGAATTTTCAAGCTGACACGGCCGCCATCATTTCAACATGGCGGCCGCTTTTTTTGAAAATCAGGAACTTAGGCAGTTCCTGGGCGGGAAGTCGAGGCAGCGCACCGAGTGTGTGCAAAATGCGCAAATGTCGTTATTTTCAAGAAAAGAGACAGTTTGCTCCATTCTTGCTCCAATTCACGCGGCGTCGCGTTTCGTGTGCCTGCGTAGCGTTCACTAAGACTGCGGTGGAGCGCCGCAGAATCGGCGACCTAAAGTCAAGAGATAGTGACCACGCAGCGGCATGTTTTAACGCCGTTGATGCTTACACGGGATTCCATCCATTCCTAAGGAATCCCATCATGTCAGACATTTCCAATCGTTCCGCCTACCGGGTCACCGTCGCACGCCGCCCCGAGCACGACCGCGTGTTTCCTTTCAGCCAAGCCAGCCGCACCAGGCTCGGGGCCTATGTTGCCGAGCTGCGTTCAAAGGGTTTGAAACCCCAGGTCGCCCAGGGCACAGACGCCTGGCAAGTCCGCGTCCGCCGAAAGGGGCATCCGGCCCAAGTCAAGACGTTTGATTCGCTGGAGGCGGCAGATGCGTTTGTCAAAACGCTGGACGCGGAACAATCGCGCGGGCTGTTTCGCGATTACACCGCTGCAGCCAACATCTCCTTCGCGTCCCTCGTCCAGCGGTATATCGATGAAGAGTGTCCGCGGCTGAAGGGGGGCGATACCTACGCCATCATCCTGCGTGCCATGCTCGAAGACAGCGTGGGCGCACTCGACCAGCGCATCCGCGTGCGGCAGGCAGAGGCCATGGCCTGTGGTCGACCGATGACCAAGTTGCGCGCGAACCGCGTGCCCATGGGCAATCTGGAATGGATGCAAAAGCCGATGACAGAAATTCAGGCGACGGACATTGAGGACTTCATTCAAGAGCGCCTGCAATACGCTGCCCCTGCCACGGTCGACCGGCAGTTAGACCTGGTGCGTGCGGTCATCAAAGTCGCCACGGAGACGTGGGGTTATTACGTCGACCGCAGTCCGCTGCAAGGCGTGCGACGGCCCAAGTACTTCAACGAGCGCGAGCGGCGCTTGAGTGAGGACGAGGAGGTTCGTCTGCTCGATGCGGCACGACAGGAAGACCAATTGCGGTCGTTCGGTGACCAAGTCAAAGCAGCCGCCTCCGACACTGTGATGCAGAGCAAGACGCTGGCCACGCATTACGCACGCAATGCAGCCTCACGAGAGGCCTATGAATCGGCGCGTGCGCAAGTGTTGCAGGATGGATTTCAGCGCGCGCCCGTGCTGGAGGCGTTTTTGCATTTTCAGCTCGCGACCGCCGCGCGCCGGGGCGAGACGCTGGGTCTGCGATGGACTGACATCGATGCCAAGGCCCAAACCGCGTTGCTGCCGACCACCAAGAACGGCCGCGCCCGTCGGCTTGCGCTGCGTCTTGATGTGCTCGAGCTTTTGCAACAGCTGCCGAGGACCTCAGACCGGGTCTTTGACCTGGGCATCAAAGAACTGGCGAATGCCTGGAAACGGATGTGTACGTCTGCGAACATTGATGATTTGCGCATTCATGACCTGCGCCATGAGGCCATCAGCCGCGCCGCCGAGAGCGGTGTGTTTGCGACCGTGCTCGACCTGCAAGCTTTCAGTGGTCATCGCGACTTGCGCTCGCTCACGCGCTACACCCACCTGCAGGCATCAGCCATCGCCAAGAAGCTGGAGTCCGCCGAAGCAGCACGTCTGGCAGCACATAAAGGCCGGCTGCGCTTGAAATCGAGTGAAATGAATCTGCTGCTGACGACAGCACCGATGTCGTCCACCCACGACGTGGACTGTATCGACATACCGCAATCGTCCAACGTCGTATGAACCGCCCCGGGTTTCGTGGAGGCCAGTTGGTTTAAGTCAGGCCGCCACCGTG
>CALBRU010000377.1 GCA_937927695.1 uncultured Thiomonas sp.
GCGGGGGAGAGGGGGGCGGCCAGCGCGGCGAGCCCGGCCGCTTCGTTGTAGACGGGAACGACCACCGAATCGGCGGGGTGAGCATGCAGAGTCATAGGCCGAATTGTCGCAGCACGGCGTCGAAGGCGTCAGTTACCCGGGTCACATCGCTGTCTTGCATACCGGGAAAAAGCGGCAGGGTGAGAATGGACGTGCCCACGGTTTCGGCGTGTGGAAAGTCGCCGGGTTGGAAGCCTCGCTTGCGGTAAAGGCTGAACAGGTGGATGGGCGGATAGTGCACGCCGGTGGTGATGCCGCGGTCTTTGAGCGCCTGCATCAGGGCGGCGCGTTGCACTTGCGGCGGCGGCACGATCTGGAACATATGCCAGTTGCTCTGAATGAAATCACGCGGCGGCAGTTGCACGCCCCTTGCCTCGACGCCCAGCGCATCGAACGCGGCGAAATAGCGCTGCGCCAGATCGCGGCGGCGGGCGTTGAAGCGTTCGATGTGCTGCAACTGTCCCCAGCCCACGCGCGCGGCCACGTCGGTGAGGTTGGATTTGCCGCCGACGACATCGACCTCCATGCCGTCGAATCCGCTGCGCTGCACACCTTGCAGGCGCAGGCGGCGGGCCAGATCGACGTCGGCATCGGCGGGCAGCACCAGACAGCCGCCCTCGATGGAGGTGATGTTTTTGTTCGGATGAAAGCTGAACGAGGCAAAGTCGCCGAAGCTGCCGATGCGCTGGTGTTTCCACAGACTGCCGATGGCCTGAGCCGCGTCTTCGATGACGCGCAGACCGTGGCGGGCGGCGATGTCATAGATCGCATCCAGGTCGGCGGGCAAGCCGGCGAGGTGAACGGGCAGGATCGCCCGGGTGCGCGCCGTGATGGCGGCTTCGATGCGGTTCGCATCAATATTTCGGGTGGTGGGATCGATGTCGACGAACACGGGCGTAGCGCCCACCGCCAGAATCACATTGCTCGTCGCCACCCAGGACAGCGGCGTGGTGATGACTTCATCGCCCGGGCCGACGCCCAGCAGCTTGAGCGCGATCTCCATGGTGACGGTGCCGGAGGAATAGGCGAGCACCGGGCGTCCGCCGAAGTACTCGGACAGCGCCTGCTCGAAGCGAGCGCACCAGGGCCCGGTGGTGATCCACCCCGAACGCAGCACTTCGACGACACCGGCAATGGTGTCTTCGTCGATGTCCGGGCGGGTGAAGGGAAGAATGTCTTGCGGATTCATGCAGGTGAATTCAGGCTCGGGCGACGATGATGACGCCCACGATGATGATCAGGGTCAGCGCCGCGCCCCAGATGCGCAGGAAACCGGCGTGTTCGGGGTTGGTGAGTTCGGTGTAGATGAGCAGCGGCAGCGAAGCCATGTTGCCGTGCAGGACGTCGAAGTTGATCGAGCGGCTGTACCCGACCATCACCAGCACCGGCGCAGTCTCGCCTATGACACGCGCGACGGACAGCAGGACACCGGAGATGATGCCGGGCATCGCGATCGGGAAGACGATCCGCACGATGGTCTTCCACTTGGTGACACCCAGCGCGTAGCTGGCCTCGCGCAGGTCATCGGGCACCAGCCTGAGCATCTCCTCGGCGGAGCGCACCACCACCGGCAACATCAGCAGCACCAACGCCAACGACACCGCAAAAGAGCTCTGCTGGAAATCCAGAGTCACGATCCA
>CALBRU010000378.1 GCA_937927695.1 uncultured Thiomonas sp.
GGTGGACAGAAGGGCCGAGGGCGGCGAAGTTCGTTTTGTGCTGCTCAACGGGCTGGGGCGCCCGGTGCTGCGCGCTGCCCCCATGATGGAAGCGCAGGCCAGCATCGCCGCGCATCTGCAGCCGCCACAGCCGGTGCCGCCGGTGCTGCCGGTGCAGCCTCAGGCCGTGCCCTCGGCATGACGCTTGCCGCCTACGCCTGCAACGACGCCACTTCTCGCGGGCGTGAACATGCGGAACCGCCGCCGCTGGATCGCACCGGCTACCAGCGCGACCGCGACCGCATCATCCACAGCTCGGCCTTTCGGCGGCTGGAATACAAAACCCAGGTGTTTCTCAACCACGAGGGCGATCTGTTCCGCACCCGCCTGACGCACAGTCTGGAAGTCGCGCAAATCGCCCGCGCTCTCGCCCGGGCGCTGCGCTTGAACGAAGACCTCACCGAGGCGCTGGCCCTGGCGCACGATCTGGGGCACACGCCTTTCGGCCATGCCGGACAGGATGCGTTGGGCGCCTGCATGCGAAAACATGCCCCCCAGGGCGGCGGTTTCGAGCACAACCTGCAATCGCTGCGCGTGGTCACCACACTGGAAGAGCGCTACGCCGCCTTCAACGGCCTGAACCTCAGTTTCGAGACCCGCGAGGGCGTGCTCAAACATTGCTCGCGCCGTAACGCCGAACATCTGGGCGAAATCGGCGCGCGCTTTCTGCGGGGCGACCAACCCAGTCTGGAAGCGCAGATCACCAATCTGGCCGACGCCATCGCCTACAACAACCACGACATCGACGACGGCCTGCGCGCGGGCCTGATCGACCTGGAGGAATTGCAGACGGTGCCGTTCTTCGCCGGGCACCTCGACGCCGTGCAGCGCGCCTACCCGGCCGTGCAGGGGCGGCGGCGCGTGGCCGAAACCATCCGCCGCATGATCTCGGCGCTCATTGCCGACCTGGTGGCAGAAACGGCGCAGCGCATCCGTCAGTCGGGCGTCGATTCACCCGACGCCGTGCGCGCCGCGCCGCCACTGGCGGCCTTCAGCGCTCCGGTGCAAGAGCAGTTGCAGCAGCTCCAGCAGCTTCTGCTGCATCGCCTCTACCGGCACCCCGACGTGCTGCGCAACACCACCAAGGCGCAGCGATTGCTCACCGAATTATTTGAGGCCTATCACGCCGATACGCGCCTGCTGCCGCGCGCCTACCAGCGGGAGGACGCTGCCCGCCAGCCCCGCGCCATCGCCGACTATCTGGCCGGCATGACCGACCGCTACGCCATCCGCGAGCACCAGCGCCTGTTTTCCATGCGCGACTGGCCGGTGTATTGAACCCAGACCGCCCTTCACTTCAGGGTCCCCCGAAGGAGATGAGAAACACTTGGGTTGGCCCAGCGTGTTTCTCACGCACCAGTCTCGCTGGACAGCCTACGGCGTCAGTTCGTATAGCAAGCCGGTTTGCAGCTTGAGTTGAGCGCTGGAGGTCGCCGCGTCGAAACGCGATTGCAGCACTAGCCGCGTGGTCTCCAGCGCGCTGCGCCGGGCGAGCAGCCAGTCCGACAGACCGGCTTCGCCCAACTGATAGGCGCGCAACATGCGGTTGCTGGCCTGGGTCTGCACCTGCGCGGCCTGTTCGGTGGCTTTGACCGCAGCCGCCTGCGCCTGTGCATCGGCGTAAAGCCGCTGGAAGTCCGCTTCGGCCTGCGCTTGCAGATCGCGCAGACGCCATTGCGCGGCATCCGCTTCTGCCAGCGCCGCACGCTCTTGCGACACGCGCGCCGAGCCGCCAAGCGGCATGGCGAACTGCAGGCCGACGATGCGCTCGCTGCCCCCGCGGTCCGACCCGATATAGGCGCCCACCGTAGGTTGCGGCGTGCGCGCGGCGTGGGCTTGCGCTGCCATCGCCTGCGCCTTTTGCAGCATGGCGCGCTGTTGAACCAGCAACGGACTGGCTTGCACCGCCCGCGCGCTCAGTTGCTCGGCGTCCAGGGTAGGCAGTGCGAGTGCACTGGGATCGTTCTGGCCTTGCAGACTGCCCCCGCGCGACAGCGCCGGATAGCGCGCAAACAAGGCGGCGCGGCTGCTGGCCGCCATGCCCTGCGCGAGCAGCAGGGTCGATTGCGCCCGGGCCTGCTCGGCCTGCATCTGCTCCAGCTCCAGCACGCTGGCGTCTCCCAGAGACTGGCGACGCTGCAGCGCCTTGACCTGGGCATTGATCAAGTCGAGATCCTGCTGCGCCAGCACGGCCTCGGCCTGCGCGCGCTGGGCCGCGAACCAGGCGGTCAGCAAGGCGCCGAGAAACTGCTGGCGTGTCGCGACCAGTGCGGCCTGCGCTGAAGTCTGCAACGCCTCGGCCATGCGGCCATCGGCCTGCGCCTGCGAAGGCAGACGCAACTGGCGGTTGATGAGCAACTGCCATTCGTTGTAGCGCCCGCTGTCGGGCAGAGACTCGATGCGGCGCTGCTGCACCTGCGCCTGACCGGTGAACTCGTTGGTTCCGGCACGCAGCACGGCGCCGTTTTGTGCGGCAGCCTGTTGCAGGGCTTGCGCCTCTTGCAGCGCGGGTGTTTCGGCCAGGATCTGGTCGACCGCGGCGACTTGCGGCAGTGTCGGGCTGGGCAGTTCGCTCAAGGCGGGCAGGGCGGCCTGCAGCGAAGGCGTATCCGCCGACTTGGCCCATGCCTTCTCGGCGCCCCAGGTGGGAGCCGCGGTCAGCGTAAGGGCAAGCGCGGCACTCAATGCACTCAAGCTAAAAGGTTTGGATAGCGGTTTCATCAGACGTTCTCCGTCTTTTGGGTTGCGGCTTCGGTCTCGCGCGCAACGCGCGGCAGGCCGAAGCGGGCAAACATCAGGGGCAGCAGCACCAGGGTCAGGGCGGTGGAAGTCACCAGTCCGCCGACCACGACCACGGCCAGCGGCTTCTGGATTTCCGAGCCCGGTCCGGTGGCCGAGAGCAGGGGGATGAGGCTGAACGCGGTGATGGTGGCGGTCATCATCACCGGCCGCAGTCGGCGCATGGCGCCATCGCGCACGGCCTGCGCCAACGGAAGCCCGCGCTGCAGCAGCTCGTTGAAATGGCTGACCAGCACCACGCCGTTGAGCACGGCAATGCCCAGCAACGCGATGAAGCCCACCGAGGCGGGCACCGACATGTATTGGCCGCTGGCCCACAACGCAATCACTCCGCCGACGAGGGCGAAGGGAATGTTGGCGAACACCAGCACCGACTGCCTTACCGAGCCGAAGGTAGTCATCAGTAGCACGAAAATCAGCGCCAGCGCCACCGGCACCACCAGCCCCAGGCGCGCAGCGGCGCGTTGCTGGTTCTCGAACTGGCCGCCCCACTCCAGCCGTGTCCCTTCTGGCAGCTTCACCTTGGCGGCCACGGCCTGCTTGGCATCGGCCACATAGCTCACCAGATCGCGCCCGCTGACATTGGCCTGCACTGCGGCAAAACGGCTGCCGTCTTCATGCGCTACCAGCACCGGACCTTGCGTGGGGGTGAGGCGGGCGAGTTGTGACAGCGGATAGGCGGTGCCATCCGGCGCGGTGATCGTTACCTGGGCAAACGCCTGCGGATTGCTGCGCAGATCGGCGCCCCCGCGCAGCAGCAGCGGGGTGCGACGCACGCCTTCGAGCACCATGCCCTGCGGCTGGCCTTCAACCAGGGCGCGCAAGTCTTGCTGCAGGCTGTCCACGTCAAATCCGGCGCGGCCCGCGGCAAGACGATCGACCTGCACGGTGAGGTATTGCACGCCTTCCGGTCGGGCGGCGAGCACTTCCTGCGCACCGGGCACGGCCTTGAGCGTCTCGGCCACCTGTTGCGACAGATCGCCCAGCTGGGCGATGTCGGGGCCGAAGATTTTCACCACCAGATCGCCGCGGCTACCCGTGAGCATTTCGGACACGCGCATTTCGATCGGCTGGGTG
>CALBRU010000379.1 GCA_937927695.1 uncultured Thiomonas sp.
ACGCTCAAGTGCAGTTCCCGCGCCACTTCGCCCACGGTGCGTCCGGCACCGATGCGCAGCAGCACCTGCAGCTCGCGGTCGCTCAGGGTTTGGTGCGCCGGGACGTCGGCGGCGGCGCCCTCTTGAAAGTGATGCGCCAACTGCTCGGCGACGCTGGCGGTGAGGTAGCGCTTGCCCTGGGTAGCCGTGCGGATGGCGTCGAGCAGCACGTCGGGCGCGCTGTCTTTGGTGAGATAGCCGGCCGCGCCGCCGCGCAGGGCGCGCAGGGCGAACAGATGCTCGGCATGCATGCTGAGCATCAGCACGGGCAGGCGGGGATGCGTGGTCTTGATGCGCTTGAGCAGATCGAGGCCATCGCCGCCGGGCAGAGACACGTCGAGCAGCACTACCTGCCAGGCGGCATCGCGCAGGGCGTCGAGCGCTGCGGCGGTGTCGCCGCACCAGTGCGGCTGCAGTCCCTCGGCTTCGAGCATGCGCACGAGCCCGGCTCCCACAAGGGCGTGGTCGTCAACGATGAGCACGCGGGCGGCGTCCATATTCGCTCGGGCTCAGGCCGACATCGGTTTGTCAGAAACCGATGCACCTACGGATTCGCTGCGTTCGGTACAAGGCACGCGCAGGCGGATCGAGGTGCCCTGGTTCGGCATGCTGGCGCAATCGAGTGTGCCGCCGAGCAGATGGGCGCGCTCGCGCATGCCGCGCAAACCAAAGGATTTTTCGCTGGTCTGCGTGGCCGGGGTGAAGCCCAGGCCGTCATCGACGATGTCGAGCGCAATCAGCCCGGGCGTGCGGGCCAGGGTGAGCCTCACGGATTTGGCCTGCGCGTGGCGGGCGATATTGGTGAAGGCTTCCTGCGCGATACGGAAGATCTGGATGGCGGTGAGGTCATCCAGCTCACCGGCGCCCTCGATCTGGTGCGAAACGGGAATGCCGTAGCGCTGGCTGAATTCCTCGGCCAGCCAGAGCAGCCCGTCGCTCAGACCGAGATCGAGCACGGCGGGCCGGAGCTGGGCCGCCACGCGACGGCCAGCGGCGGTGGCGGCGTCCACCAGATGGGTCATGCTGTTGAGTTGGGCGTCGTCGGGCCCGAGGCGTCGGCGCAGCAGGCTGATGTCCATTTTCAGCGCGGTGAGCAACTGGCCGAGTTCGTCGTGCATGTCGCGGGCGAGGCGGGCGCGTTCCTGCTCTCGGGCGCGCTCCATGTGTGCGGCCATGTCGCGCAGATCGGATTCGCGGCGGCGGGCATGGCTGATGTTGATCATGATGCCGTTCCATTGCACATGAGCAGTGCCAAGTTGCTTCACCGCGGCGCGGATGTTGATCCACTTGATCTCGCCTTCGGTGAGGATGCGGCCTTCCCAGTTCCACGGCTCACCGTGCAGCGCGCTGGCTTGCAGCGAGGCGTGAAAATCGGCCTGATCGGCGGCATGAATCCGCCCGACAAAGGCCGTGCTCGATCGCAGCAGCGCCTGCGCGCTCAGGCCGCAGACCATTTGCGCCGATTCACTGGCCTGGGTGAACTGCAACTGCCCGGCGCGCTGGCTGAGCTGGAACACCAGACCGAAGCCAGAGAGCGGATGTGCGGCCCAGGGCGTATCGTCGTCCGAAGACAGATCTTGAACGGGTGGAGGAGGGCTTTGGAACGGGGGCACGGAGGGCAGCCAGGAGTGGAATTTACATTCCCCTTAACGGCGCGCCCTCAGAAAACTTGAATTCTCAGCGGTTTGAGACAGTCGTAAATCTGCCGCTGGGGCATGGAGCGCAGCCAGGTGAGCTGGCGCTTGGCGAGTTGGCGGGTGGCGGCGATGGCCTGCTCGCGGAACTGCTCGGCGCTGATGTCGCCGTCCAGAAAGCGCCAGGCCTGACGGTAGCCTACGGCGCGGATCGAGGGCAGCGCGGGGCTGAGGTCGCCGCGCTCGCGCAGCGCGCGCACTTCGTCAACAAACCCGGCAGCCAGCATCTGCTCGAAGCGTTGGGCGATGCGCGCGTGCAGCACGCTGCGGTCGGAGGGTTCCAGCGAGAGGATGCGCAGGGGCAAGGGGTCGTCATCTGCGCGCCCGGCAGCCAGATGCGCCGAGAGGGGCCGACCGCTGAGCTGCCACACTTCCAGCGCCCGCTGAATGCGCTGGGCGTCGCCCGGTGCAAGCCGGGCGGCGGTGAGCGGATCGACTTCGGCCAGCCGGGCGTGCAGCGCGGGCCAGCCGAAGCGGGCGGCTTCGGCGTCGAGTTCGGCGCGCACGGCAGGGTCGGCCTGCGGCAGCTCGGACAGGCCGGACTGCAGCGCCTTGAGGTAGAGCAGGGTGCCGCCGACGATCAGGGGCTGGGCGCCGCGCTGGCGAATTTCTTGGATGAGCCGCCGCGCGTCCGCAGCGAATTGCGCCGCGCTGTAGCTTTGCGCCGGGTCGAGGATGTCGAGCAGATGGTGCGCGGCCTGGGCGCGTTCCTCAAGACCGGGCTTGGCGGTGCCGATATCCATGCCGCGATAGACCAGCGCCGAGTCCATGCTGATGAGTTCCACGGTTTGGCCGCGCTGCCGGGCTTGCTGGGCAAGGTGCAGGGCCGCAGCGGTCTTGCCGCTGGCGGTTGGGCCGACGAGGCAGAGAACAGGCTGTGGGGTTTGTCGACTCACGGCTTGAATCGGGGTTTCAGCGCCCGCGCAGGAACAGGGCGTCGAGGTCGGCCAGGCCGATTTGCCGCCAGGTGGGGCGGCCGTGGTTGCATTGGTCGGCGCGTTCGGTGCGCTCCATATCGCGCAGCAGGGCGTTCATTTCAGCAAGGGTGAGTTGCCGGTTGGCGCGCACCGCGCCGTGGCAGGCCATGCTGGAGAGCAGGGCGTTGCGCCGCTCCTGAAGGCGGCTGCTGGTGCCTTGTGAAATGAGATCGGCCAGCAAACCGCGAGCCAGACGAATGGGGTCGGCATGCGCCAGCAGCGTGGGCGTGGCGCGCACCACCAGGCTGCTGGGGCCGGCCCGGTCGAGCTCGACGCCCAGCGAGCGCAGGGCATCGGCATGATCTTCCGCCGCGCCCATTTCGGCATCGCTCGCGGCGAAAGCGGCCGGGATCAGCAAGGGTTGCACGGCCACCGGCGCATCGCCCTGTTCCGCAGCTTTGAGCCGTTCGTACACGATGCGCTCGTGCGCCGCGTGCATGTCCACGATCACCAGTCCGTGGCGGTTCTGCGCCAGGATGTAAATGCCCAGAAGCTGCGCCAGGGCGAAGCCGAGGGGGAAGTCTTCAGGCTGCGCGGCGGCCATGTCGGCGGCGTGCGCATAGGGGCGCGGTGCGGCGCTGTCCTGCGCTTGCAGGCGAGTAGCGTCCACCGTCGCCAAGGGGGCGTAGGTGCGAGCGAGCGCGTCCCAGGGGATCGGGCCAGAGCTCGGCCTCGCCATGCCGAAGGCAAGCGCGGCAGTCGCGGGCAGGGCGGATGGCGGCTGTTCCCACGCGGCGGGCGGTGAGGCGGGATGCGAAGCAGACGCCTCTCCGACCACCCGGGCCAGCACCTGCTCGACGGCATGGCGCACGGCCTGATGCACGGCGGAGCTGTCGCGGAACCGGACTTCCGATTTGGCCGGGTGCACATTCACATCGACCAGCTCAGACGGCAGATCGAGCAGAAGGGCGTACTGCGGCTGCAAGGCGCCGTGCAGCACGTCGGCGTATGCGGCGCGCACGCCGTGGGCCACGGTGCGGTCGCGCACCCAGCGGTTATTGACAATGATGTGCTGCACATCGGCACGGGCGCGCGCCGCCGTGGGCTTGCAGATCAGCCCGCGCACGGCAAGCGGGCCGATCTGGGCGGAGACGGGCAGGGCGTGCGCGCTGAACGCTTCTCCCAGCACGGCGGCGAGGCGGTCGAGCCCGTGCGGCGAGGGGTCTCGCTCGAATTGCAGCTTGAGTTGGCCGTCATGCCAAAGCCGCAGGGCGATCTGGGGATGGGCGATGGCGGTGCGCTTGAACACATCGGCGCACCAGGCATATTCGGTCTGCGGCGACTTGAGAAATTTGCGGCGCGCCGGCAGATTGAAAAACAACTGCCGCAAGGTCACGCGGGTGCCCTGTTGCGCCGCTGTGGGTTGTACCGTGGCGACCTGGCCTGCGCTGGCGTGAATGCGCGCCCCATTGGCCCCGGCGCGGCGGCTGATGATCTCGATTTCGGCTACGGCGGCCATGGCCGCGAGCGCCTCGCCGCGAAAGCCCAGATGCGCGGCGTGGTGCAATTCGTCGAGATCGGCGATCTTGCTGGTGGCGTGGCGCAGCAGCGCCAGCGGCAACTCTTCGGCCGGAATACCGCAACCATCATCTTCGACCTGCACGCTGCCCAGCCCGCCCTGTTCGAGGCGAACGGTGATGGCGCTGGCGCCCGAATCGATGGCGTTGTCGAGCAGTTCGCGCAGGGCCGAAGCCGGGCGCTCGATGACTTCGCCGGCGGCAATCTGGCTGATGAGCACGTCCGGCAGCGGACGAATCGGGCGTTGGGGTTGCAGCAAGGGTGGGAGACAGAAGGGTGGCGAGGCCGCAGCGTGGCCGCGGCCGTCCCCTCGTTGAGGGGTTTGGAAACGGGATAAACGAGAGGAGAAACGACAAGTCAGGTCAGTATACTTTTCAGGCTGTGCGTAGGCCCATGGTGCTCGGTGGCGCTCGGTGGCGCTCAGCCCCCGCTCAGTTTTCTGGCGCAGCATCTGCGTCTTCGGCCTTTCATAGGCTCTCTTCCGGCTTTCAGCCCAAACCGCATGGATCCCCACGCTCTCATCGACCTCATTCTGCACTTCGACGTGCATCTGGCGCAGTTCATCGCGGCGTACGGCCCCTGGGTGTACGGGCTGCTGTTCGGCATCGTGTTCGTCGAAACCGGTCTAGTGATCATGCCGTTTCTGCCGGGCGACTCCATGCTGTTCGTGGTGGGGGCGTTTGCGGCCACCGGGGCGCTCAGCCTGCCGGGAGTGATCGCCGTGCTCTGGCTTGGCGCCGTGCTGGGCGACAGCCTCAATTACCAGATCGGCAAGGCCATCGGCCATAAGGTTTTTTCGTGGCCAGACTCACGCTGGTTCAACCGCCGCGCCTTCGAAAAGGCGCACGCCTTTTACGAGAAATATGGCGGTATCACCATCGTGGCCGCACGGTTCATGCCCTTCATTCGGACCTTCGCCCCGTTTGTGGCGGGTGTAGCCGAGATGTCGTATGGCAAGTTTCTGGCCTACAACATGCTTGGCGCCACACTCTGGACGGGGCTGCTGGTCATGGCGGGCTATCTGTTCGGCAATATTCCGTGGATCAAGCACAACTTGGGTGTCATGACCATTGCCATCATCGTGCTGTCGCTGCTGCCCGCGGTGTGGGGCTGGTGGAAATCACGTCGGCAGGTGCCGGCGGTCTGAAGCGGCGGTCTGACGCAAAGGCCTACCTGCTGGTTGTGCGTGGGTTGTGCGTGCTGTGAACTTCATTGCAGCGAGCCACGCAGCAGGCCGACGGCGAGTCCCTCGATGGCGAAGGCCTGGCTGGCATCGACGCGGATGGGTGCGAACTCGGGGTTGGCCGGTAGAAGCTCGATGTGATCGGTCTGTAGGCGCAGGCGCTTGACCGTGACCTCGTCGCCGATGCGGGCCACCACGATCTGCCCGCTTTGCGCCGTCTGGCTGCTTTTGACCGCCAGCATGTCGCCGTCGAGAATGCCGGCATCGCGCATGCTCATGCCGCGAACCTTGAGCAGATAGTCAGGACGCACCGAGAAGGCGCCGGGATCGACGTTGAGTGTCTGCTCGATATGCTCTTGCGCGAGGATGGGATGGCCCGCAGCGACGCGGCCGACCAGCGGCAGGCAGAGCTGCTCGGCGCCAGGCAGTGCGAGTTGCAGCCCATGAGAGAGATCCGCACGCAACCCCGCACGCAACCCACTTGCATGCCCCCCCATGGCGCCGGACGTTTTCCCGGACGTTGTCATCGACGGCGTGGCGCGCTGCGATTCGGTGATGCGAATGCCGCGCGACGCTCCAGGCGTCAGCTCGATCACGCCCTTGCGCGCGAGCGCCTGCAAATGATCTTCTGCCGCATTGGCCGAGCGGAATCCCAGCTTTGCAGCGATTTCGGCCCGTGTGGGCGGATAGCCCAGTTCTCGCACGGAGGCGGTGATGAGATCGAGAATTTCCTGCTGACGAGCGGTGAGTTTCGAGATGAGACGGCGCATGCGTGGGCTCCGGCAGTTGCACAATAAGTCAGTTTGATGGGCAAGGCTGATGGACGAATTCGCCATGCGAGCCATGTCATCTTTTGGCCATGAAGCCGCCCTGATCAGGCTTCCAGCTTGATGATTTTCACAGCACTGTAAATCAAAACAGTCTTTCTGCAAAGAGATTCACACATGACCGATTCTTTTTCTCGCACTGCCTTACCGCAGATTGTGGTGTTGGGAACTGGGGGCACGATCGCGGGCGCCGCGACGGGCGACCCCAGTCTGCCGGGTTATACCGCCGGGGTTTTGGGGGTCGACGCGCTGCTGCAAAGCGTGCCGGCGCTCGGCCGCTTGGTTCAAATCCACACCGAGCAGGTGGCCAATCTCGACAGCAAGGACATGACCTTCGCGGTCTGGACGCAGCTGGCCGAACGCGTGGCCTTCTGGCTGGCGCAGCCGCAGATTCAAGCCTGCGTCATCACCCACGGCACCGACACGCTGGAAGAAACCGCCTACTTTCTGCGCCTGGTGCTAGATACCGACAAGCCGGTGATCCTGACCGCTGCCATGCGTCCGGCCACCGCGCTGAACGCCGACGGCCCGCAGAACCTGCTCGATGCCGTGCGGGTGGCCGTGCATCCGGCAGCGCGGGGGCTGGGCGTGGTCTGTGTGTTGCACGGCGTGGTGCATGCTGCTCGCGACGTCACCAAGGCGAATACGCATGTGGTGGAGGCGTTTTCATCCGGCGAGCGCGGCCCGCTGGGCGAAGTGGACGGAGAGGCCTTGCGGCTTTGGCGACAACCCGTGCCGGAGGCAGGGGCGCCGTTTCCCCTACCTGCAGCGGGTGACTGGCCGCGGGTGGAGTTGCTCACCAATGCGGCGGGCAGCGATAGTGCGCTGGTGTGCTGCCTGGTTTCGAGCACGGCGCTTCAGCCCCGATTGGGCGGGTTGGTCGTGGCCGGCACCGGGGGCGGCACGGTGCACCGCGAACTCGAAGCCGCGCTGCGGTGGGCCGAACAGCAGGGCGTGCGGGTGAGAGTGGCGTCGCGCGTGGGCCCGGTGCGCGGCGGCGCCGATGACGGCCTCAATGCGGTGAAGCTGCGGGTGCGGTTGCTGCTGGAACTGGCCGCCCAGAGTCACGCAGGGCGTTGAACCTGAATAGTTGTCTCGGTGGAGCCAATCTAGGGAAACACTGAAAAATTCCTCCCCCGCTCGCGGGGGAGGTTAGGAGGGGGAGATAAACGCTTGATTCATGGCGTTTTTCCCCACCCCAACCCTCCCCACGAGTGGGGAGGGAGATTAAATCAGCGCCTCCCTAGGAGCCTGTCGGACTTGGGCCGGTGGTGCGAGAGTCAGGTGTGCAGTTGTCACCAGACATTACTGCGGAATGGTGCTGGCCTGGGTTTCGCCGACCAGCGATTCATAGCTGGCATAGAACGACAAAATGTAAGCTAGGAAAATGGCGATGGCCACGGGCATGCTGAGCGTGGCAGCCAGGGTTTCACTGGCGCCGAGCAGGCTGGCGATGAGCATGATGAGCGTGGGCAGGCTGAGAAAGAGCAGCAGCCATTGCACCGCATACAGCGCAAACGCCTTGATGTTGCGCACGCACAGCACGAAGCTGAAAAACAGCGCCTTGACCGGCGGCATGGCGTGCCAGGCCACCAGCGGCGGAGCGAGCCAGAAAGCCAGCGAGACGGGGACATACGCCAGAGTGGCGGCAATGGCGCCCAGACGCAGGCTGCCATCCGCGATGGTGCTGGTCGGTGGTTTGTCACCGAGCAGCAGCAGACGCAGCATGGCGCCGCCGTCAAACAGGCTGCCGACCCCGAGCACCAGAATGACGGCGAGGGTGTAGAGCACGCCCAGCATCACCATGCTGCGCAGCGCCTGCGGGCCGCTGCGAAAACCGGTGAGCAGCACCGTGGGCCATAGCGGCTGCTTTTGCGCGACCTGGCGACTGGCTTGCATGAAGCCCAGGGTGCCGAACTGCACCACGAACAGCGGAAACACCAAACCGATGATGGGCAGCGCCGAGACGAATCCGGTGACGACGACGTAGGCCACGATCATCAACAGAGCCGCCCAGGGTTGCAGCGCCAGACGGCGAAAGCCGTTTTGCACCCAGAGCAGGCCCTCGCGGGCAGAGACGGTACGCAGTTGCATGGCGGGAGACGATGAATGGGTGAAGAGCCTAAGAGGCCCAAGCTAAGAGGCCTAAGAAAAGAGCCGACATGGTATCGGCAGGCGAGGGCCCGGGCTCAGGCGGACGCGATGCGCTGGCGCAGCACGCGCTCGAAGTGGGTGGGGTCGTGCGGGGAGAGCAAGTGGGCGTCGCGCGGCAGGTGATAGTCGGCCAGACGCGAGGTCCAGAAACGCAGCGCGGCAGCGCGCAGGGCGTCGGGCAGCAAGCGGTGCTCGGCATCGCTCATGGAGCGTACGGCGAGGTAGGCGTTCAGCAAGGCTTCAAAGCGGGCCGGGTCAAACTCGCCAGTCTGCAGATGAATGCACCAGTCGTTGAGCGCCACGGCCAGATCGAACAGCCAGGTATCGACCCCGGCGAAATAAAAATCGAACACGCCGCAGAGCGTGTCCCCCTCGAACAGCACGTTGTCGCGAAACAGATCGGCGTGAACGGCGCTGCGCGGCAGCGCGGCATAAGCGGGCGATGCGGCGACGTCGGTCTGGTGCGCAAGCTCAGTGCTGATGAGGGCGCGCTGATCGGCGGTGAGATAGGGCAGGATGTCGGGGATGGTGCGGGTCTGCCAGGCGAGACCGCGCAGATTGGGTTGCGAGCCCGCGTAGTCGCGTGCGGCCAGATGCATGCGTGCCAGCCAGTGCCCCACTTGCGCGCAGTGCACCGGCTCTGGCTGCAGCTGGCTGCGGCCTTGCAGGCGCGTGACCAACGCTGCGGGTTTGCCTTTGAGGGTGTGCAAGGTCTGGCCCTGTCGGTCGGGTATGGGGTCGGGTACGGGAATGCCATGCGCGGCCAGGTGGTGCATCAGTCCGAGATAGAACGGCAACTGCTCGGCGCTCAGGCGCTCGAACAGCGTGAGCACGAAGCGGCCCTGCGTGGTAGTCAGGAAGTAGTTGGTGTTTTCGATCCCGCTGGCGATGCCTTGCAGGTCGGTGCGTGTGCCCAGATCGAAGCGGGCCAGCCAGGAGTCGACCTCTGCTGCGTCGAGCGGTGTGAAAACGGCCATGAATGGGATGGGGAAAGAAAAGGCAGGCTGAAAAAGCAGGATGAGCGAGCAGGTTGAACGGTCAGCTCGACGGATTATTTGAAGGTGAACACCTTCCACTGCGCCTGCCCTTCCATATGGGCCGGGTCGGTGCTGGACGAGATCGAGGGCGGCACCACGTTGTAGGCCGCGCCGCCGTGCAAAGGCTGCACCTGAATCGAAGTGGTGGCGCCGCGCACCTGCTGCTCCTGTATGCGCACCGCACGATCCTGGGTGACGTTTTCGCGCACCCGAGGTTCGGGGAATTTGGGCTTGGGCTGGCTATCTGTCAGCGGCGCCGCAGGCTTGGACTGCGCAAGGGCGCTTGGTCCCGGATACACGCTGGCGAGCAGCGTGAACAGGCCAAGGGCGGAAACGGCAAGGGCGTGACGAAACATCTTCATGCGCCGATTTTACGGCGGCATTGATAATGCATGGATGAATTCAGACGTGCATTCCGACTCCGCCCCCACCCTGCTGCTGGTGGATGGCTCCAGCTATCTCTACCGCGCTTTCCACGCCATGCCCGACCTGCGCGGGCCCGAAGGCCAGCCCACCGGGGCGCTCTACGGCATGGTCGCCATGCTGCGGCGCCTGCGCGAGCAATATCCGGTGGCCAAGGGCTATCGCTACGCGGCCTGCGTGTTCGACGCCAAGGGGCCGACCTTCCGCAACGCCATGTACGACCAATACAAGGCGCAGCGCCCGCCGATGCCGCCCGACTTGGTGGCGCAGATCGAGCCGATTCACCAAGCCGTGCGACTGATGGGCTGGCCGCTGCTGGAGGTGCCGGGGGTGGAGGCCGACGACGTGATCGGCACCTTGGCCGTGCGGGCGCACGCACAGGGCATACGCACCCTGGTTTCCACGGGCGACAAGGACATGGCTCAGCTCGTCAACGACCACATCACTCTGGTCAACACCATGAGCAACGAAGTGCTCGACCCCGCCGGGGTGCAGCAAAAGTTTGGCGTTCCTCCGGAGCGCATCGTCGATTACCTCACCCTGGTCGGCGACGCGGTGGACAACGTGCCCGGCGTGGACAAGGTCGGCCCCAAGACGGCGGTCAAGTGGCTGACGGAGTACGGCTCGCTCGATGCACTGATCGAGCAGGCCGAAACCGTGAGCGGCGCTGCGGGTAAAAACCTGCGCGCCGCGCTCGACTGGCTGCCCACTGCGCGCAAACTGGTGACCATCCACACCGACTGCGATCTCGACGGCTACGCCCAAGCCTTCGACCCCGATCTGCGACCGGCGCCGGAAGATGTGCAGGCGCTGCTGCCCTTTTTCACCCGCAACGGCATGCGCCGCTTCAGCGCCGAGATGAAGGCGCAGACGGTGAGCGAGGAAGCCGCTCGCCAGGTGTCATTGCTGGACGACCCGCCGTCCGAAAAGAGCGAGCCCGGCGTCTACGAAACCCTGCTCGATTGGGGCCGGTTCGACGCCTGGCTGGCCCGCATCGACGCGGCCAAGATCACCGCCATCGACACCGAAACCGATTCGCTCGACCCGATGCGCGCACGGCTGGTCGGCATTTCGTTCAGCGTGGTGCCCGGCGAGGCCGCCTATCTGCCGCTGGCTCATGCCTACCCTGGAGCGCCCGAGCAGCTGCCCATGACCGAGGTGCTCGAACGTCTGCGGCCCTGGCTGGAAAACGCCGACAAACCCAAGCTCGGGCAGAACGCCAAGTACGACCGCCATGTGTTTGCCAACGCGGGCGTGACGATTCGCGGCTATGCGCACGACACCCTGCTCGAGAGCTATGTGATCGAAGCGCACAAGCCGCACAGCCTCGACAGTCTGGTGAGCCGCCACCTGGGCCGCGACGATACGCTGAGCTACGAACAGGTCTGCGGCAAGGGCGCCAAGGCCATCACCTTCGACCAAGTGGCGCTCGATGTGGCGAGCCGCTACTGCGGCGAAGACGCCGACCTCACCCTGCAAGTGCACCAGCGGCTGTGGCCGCAAATCCAGGCCGATGCCGGGCTGACGCGCATCTACAAGCTGGAAATGCAGGTCAGCGAAGTGCTGCAGCGCATCGAGCGTACCGGCGTGCTGGTGGACGGCGATTTGCTGCGGGCGCAAAGCGGCGAGCTGGGCGCGAAGATGCAAACCCTGGAAGCGCAGGCGTTTGAGCTGGCCGGCGGCGCTTTCAATCTGGGCAGCCCCAAGCAGATCGGCGAAATCTTGTTCGACCGCCTGCAACTGCCGGTGCAGAAAAAAACCGCCTCCGGCGCCCCGTCCACCGACGAGGAAGTGCTGGAAAAGCTGGCCGAAGATTACCCGCTGCCGCGTGTCATCCTCGAACACCGCAGCCTGTCCAAGCTCAAGAGCACTTACACCGAGAAGCTGCCGCAAATGATCAACCCGGACACCGGCCGGGTGCACACCAACTACGCGCAGGCCGTGGCCGTGACCGGGCGGCTGGCGTCCAACGACCCGAATCTGCAGAACATTCCGGTGCGCACGGCCGAGGGGCGGCGTATTCGCGAGGCGTTTATCGCGCCCAAGGGCTGGCTGATCGCGTCGAGCGACTACTCGCAGATCGAGCTGCGCATCATGGCGCATCTCTCGCAAGACGCCGGTCTGCTCGCTGCGTTCGCCGCCGGGGAAGACATTCACCGCGCCACCGCTGCCGAGATTTTCGGCGTCACGCCGCTGGAAGTCAGCAGCGACCAGCGCCGCATGGCCAAGGTCATCAACTTCGGGCTGATCTACGGCATGAGCGCCTTCGGCCTGGCACGCAACCTCAACATCGAGCGCAGCGCGGCCGCCAGTTATATCGAGCGCTACTTCGCGCGCTATCCCGGCGTACGCGACTACATGGACAGCACGCGCGCGCAGGCCAAGGCGCAAGGCTACGTCGAAACCTATTTCGGCCGCCGCCTGTGG
>CALBRU010000380.1 GCA_937927695.1 uncultured Thiomonas sp.
TTCATGGCTCCATTCTCTTGAATGTTGGAGCCTCCTCAAATCCCGGGGCGGTTCAGTGGAACACCCGGGTCAATTTTGCGTCGGCATAACCTTCAAAGGTGGGTTAATTTTCGTTCGGAACGAACATTTCAGCCCCACAGTTGCCCGGGTTGGCGCGCTTTCGCCGCAGGGGTGACATTCGCACGGTTCCACCCTTTTCGCTACGCACTGCGTGGCTGGACTGCAATCTCTGTAAAAATCTTCCCGTTGGCCGCTCGTCGTGGCTGACTTGCCACCCATTGCTCTCGCCTCTCATGCCCCGCCGCATCCTCTATCTTTCCGGCACCCGTGCCGACTTCGGGCTGATGCGCCAGACCTTGCGAGCGGCCACTGCGCATCCGGGGCTGGAGGTGGCGGTGGCGGTCACGGGCATGCATCTGCACCCCGACTACGGCCACACGGTGGACGACATCGCGGCCAGCGGGCTGCGCATCGCGGCGCGCATTCCCAGTGATGTGGGCGCGCGCGACGGGGCGGGCATGACGCGGGCGATCAGTCAGACGCTCGCCGGGCTAGTGCCAGTGCTGCTGGCCGAGCAGCCCGACGCACTGCTGCTTTTGGGCGACCGGGGCGAGATGCTCGCGGGGGCCATTGCCGCGCTGCATCTGGGGGTGCCGTCCATCCACCTGCACGGCGGTGAACGTTCGGGCACGGTGGACGAGCCGGTGCGTCATGCCATCAGCAAGCTCGCGGCGCTGCACTTCTGCGCCACGGCGCAGTCACGCGAGCGCCTCATCGCCATGGGCGAAGATCCGCAGCGCGTGCATGCGGTGGGCGCGCCGGGGCTGGACGATCTGTCTGATGCGCGGCATCTTCCGCGCGATGGCGCGCTGCGCGCCTTGCAGGCGGCGCTGGCGCGACAGGCTCCCCACCCCAACCCTCCCCACGATTGGGGAGGGGGCAAACACTCCTCCACCACGCCGTGGGGGAGCCTCGGCGAGCGCCCCTACGCCCTCGTTCTGTTCCACCCCGTGGTGCAAGAGGCGGACGACGCCGCCGCTCAGACCCAGGCGCTGCTCGACGGCTTGCGGGCAGCCGGGGCGGGGTCGGCCTTCAGCGTTGTGTGGCTGGCGCCCAATGCCGACGCGGGTTCGGGCCATATCGAAGCCTTGCTGCGGGCGCAGCAGTGGCCGGGGTATCACCGCATCACCCATCTGCCGCGGGACGACTATCTGGCCGCGCTGCGGCACGCCGCGGTGCTGGTGGGCAATTCGTCGTCGGGCATCATCGAGGCGGCCAGTCTGGGCACGCGGGTGGTCAACGTCGGCAGCCGCCAGAAGCTGCGCGAGCGCAATGCCAACACGGTGGACGTGCCGCCGCAGGCCAGCGCCATCGAGGCCGCCGTGCGGCAGGCGCTGGCGCTCGGTCCCTGGCCGCATCCAGCCGACAATGTCTATGGCGACGGCCGCAGCGCCGCGCGCATCGCGCATCTGCTGGCCACACTTCCCCTGTCCGGCGATCTGCTGCACAAGGTCAATCGTTATTGAAACCCCTATGTCCGCATCCTGCGAAAAACCTGTGTTGATCGTGTTTGGCGCCGGCGGCCACGGCCGCGTGGCGGCTGACGCCGCGTTGTTGAGCGGCGCGTTCTCGCGCGTGGTCGCCTCAGACCGCGATGCGGCCACCTGGGGCAGCGAACTACTGCCCGGCGTGCCGGTGCTCTCACCCGAGGCCGCAAGCGCATTGCCGGGCCCGCGCGTGGTGCATGTGGCCATCGGCAACAACCCGGTGCGACGCGACGAGGCAGCGCGGCTGGCGTCCATCGGGCCGCTGGCCACCATCGTCCACCCCAGCGCCAGCGTGGCGGCCTCGGCGCGCGTGCAGCCGGGCTGCCTGATCACGGCGCAGTGCGTCGTCGCGCCCATGGCCGAACTGGGCATGGGCGCCATCGTCAATCACGGCGCGGTGGTCGATCACGATTGCCGCATCGCCGCTTGGGCGCATGTGGCCCCCGGCGTGAAACTCGGCGGCGCGGTGCAGGTGGGCGAAGCCGCCCTGGTTGGCGCGGGCAGCACGGTGTTGCGCAATCTGCGCGTGGGCGCAGGCGCTACGCTGGGCGCGGGCGCGGTGCTGCTGCAAGACCTGCCCGACGGCGAAGCCTGGGCCGGTGTGCCGGCCCGCCCCCTTCAAGGAGCTTCGGCATGAACCTCAACGCTTTCAACGCCCTTTGCCTGCCCCCGGGCGCCACGCTGCACGAGGCGCTGGCACGGCTCGATGCCACGGCGCAGGGCATTCTGCTCGTGACCGACGACCAGGGCCGCCTGCTGCGCACCGTCACCGACGGCGACCTGCGTCGTGCCGCTCTGGCGGGCACCCCTTCCACCGCGCCGCTCTCGGCCCTGCCCACGGCGCACTCGCCGCATACGGTGAGTCTGCAGGCCAGCCAGCGCGACGTGCTGGCGCTGATGGACGCACAGCGCATCGACCATGTGCCGGTGGTCGATGCCAACGGGCGCGCGGTCGATCTGGTGACGCGGCGCGAGCTGTCGCAGCGCATCTATCTGTCGTCGCCGCATCTAGGGGAAGACGAGGTGGCGCTGGTGCAGGAGGCCTTCACCAGCAACTGGATCGCGCCGCTCGGCCCCCATGTGGACGCCTTCGAGCGCGAGCTGGCGGCGCGCGTGGGCGTGCAACACGCCGCGGCCACGAGTTCGGGCACGGCGGCGCTGCATCTTGGCCTGCGTCTGCTGGGCGTGGGGCCGGGCGACGTAGTGCTGTGCTCCAGCCTGACCTTCGTCGCCAGCGCCAACCCCATCAAGCAGCTCGGCGCCACGCCGGTGTTCATCGATTCCGAGCCGCAAAGCTGGAATCTATCGCCGCAGGCTTTGGCCGCCGCGCTGGAGGCGCTGCGTGCAGAAGGCATCACACCCAAGGCCGCCGTGGTGGTCAACCTCTACGGCCAGAGCGCCGAGATGGACGCCAT
>CALBRU010000381.1 GCA_937927695.1 uncultured Thiomonas sp.
ATGTCGCGCAGATTGCCCGCAATGGTGATCTCCTGCACGGGATAGCGGATTTTTCCGCCTTCCACCCAAAACCCCATGACCCCACGCGAATAGTCGCCCGTCACATAGTTGACGCCGTGACCCATGAGTTCGATGGCGAACAGTCCGGTGTCGAGCTTGCGCAGCATGGCGCGCAGATCATCCTTGGGCTGCGTAAGGCGGCTTTGCAGCAGCAGGTTGTGCGCGCCGCCGGCGTTGCCGGTGGTCTGCATGCCGAGCTTGCGTGCTGAATAAGTGCCGAGCAGATAGCCTTGCACCACGCCGCCGTCCACCAAGCTGCGCTTGCGCGTGGCCACGCCTTCGCTGTCGAACGGAGAGCTGCCGCGGCGTTTGGGCAGAGTGGGGTCTTCGATCAGGTCGATGTGATCGGCCCAAACCTGCTGTCCCAAGCTGTCTTGCAGAAAAGAGGATTTGCGATACAGCGCGCCGCCGCTGATGGCATGGGTGAAGCTGCCGATCAGGCCGGAAGCCAGCGGCGACTCGAACAGCACCGGACATTTGCGCGTGGACAGCTTGCGCGCCTTCAGCCTTGACAGGGCGCGCTCTGCGGCGTAGCGACCCACCGCCTCGGGAGAGGCCAGGTCGGCGGGGTCACATTCGGACGTCCACCAGTAATCGCGCTGCATGTCGTCGCCCCGGCCTGCAATGGGCGCACACGAAAGACTATGCGACGAGGTGGCGTAGCCATCGCAGAAGCCGCGGCTGTTGGCCAGAACGAAGTGCGACTCTTGCGCGGAAACGCTGGCGCCTTCGCTGTTGCGGATGCGCGGGTCCACGGCGAATGCGGCCTTCTCAGCGCGCAGGGCGATCTTGGCCGCGCTCTGCGGCGTCAGATCCCAGGGGTGATAGAGATCAAGCGAGAGATCGAGCGCAGCCGCGCTCTTGCCAATCGCCAGTTGTTCGGCATCGGGCAGACCGGCGCAGTCGTCTTCCGCGGTGTAGCGGGCGATGTCAAACGCCGCCTGCGCGGTGCGCGCAATGGCCTCTGCCGAAAAGTCCGAGGTGCTGGCATGGCCGCGGCGCTGGCCATCAAATACGCTGATGGACAGGCTCTTGTCGCGGTTGTGCTCCACGTTCTCGATCTGGCCGTTGCGCACGCCGACCGACATGCCTTGCCCTTCGGAGACTTCCACTTGAGCGTCCGAGGCGCCTACCTTGCGCGCCTGTTCGAGCGCCTGTTGGGCGAGATCCTGAAACTGCGATTTGCTGTAGGCGAAACGTCCCACGATATGGCATTCCTTTTTTGGCGGCCCCGCTCACTGTCCGGGATGGGCAGGTGGCCAGAGCGCGCATGAACTCAACGGATAATAAGAGCCATGAAATTCCCGCATCGCCCCACCGGCTCCGCCGACGAACAACCCGACGACCGACCGCCGAGCAAAAGCCAGATCAAACGCGACATGCTCGCACTGCAAGAGCTGGGCGAACGACTGATCAATCTGCCTGCCCACACCATCCGGCAGGCCGATCTGCCCGAAGCCCTGCGTGATGCCGTGCTTGAAGCGCAGCGCATCACCGCGCATGGCGGCCGCAAGCGCCAGACTCTGTACGTGGGCAAGCTGATGCGCTCGACCGATGCCGACGCAGTACGCGCCGTCATTGCCGCAGCCACCCAGGACGACCGCGCCAGCGTGGCCCGCATGCATGCGCTGGAGCGCTGGCGCGACGTTCTGCTGGCCGACGACCAGGCGCAGACCGAATTCCTCGACAAATACCCCAGCACCGACGCGCAACAATTGCGTCAGCTCGTGCGCGGCGCACGCGCCGAAGTCGGCGCCGACAAGCCGCCGCGCCTCACCCGTCAACTTTTCCAGTTCGTCAAAGCGGCCATTGCCGCGCACGACACACCTCACCATCCCGCAGACGATGAACCCCTCCCCAGTTTCTGAAACGTCCGCCGCCGATCCGGTGCGCATCGGTCTGGTCTCCATCAGTGACCGCGCCAGCACCGGTATCTACCAAGACAAGGGCCTTCCCGCCTTGCGCGACTGGCTCGGGCGCGTCTTGCTCAACCCGGTGAGCTTTGTTGAACGGCTGATCCCCGATGACCGCCTGCAGATCGCCAACACACTGTGCGAACTGGTGGACTCCGAGCATTGCGACCTGGTGCTGACCACGGGCGGCACCGGCCCCGCTCCGCGCGACGTCACCCCAGAGGCCACGCTGGATGTGGCCGACAAGGAGATGCCCGGCTTCGGCGAACAGATGCGCCGCATCAGCCTGCACTTCGTGCCCACCGCCATTCTTTCGCGGCAGACCGCAGTCATCCGCGCCAAAACGCTGATCATCAATCTGCCAGGCCAGCCCAAGTCGATTGCCGAAACGCTCGAAGGCGTGCGCGACGCCGCCGGGCAGAGCGTCGTGCCGGGCCTGTTCGCCGCGGTGCCGTATTGCGTCGATCTGATCGGCGGGCCGTATCTGGAAACCGACCCCGCGGTATGCGTGGCCTTCCGCCCCAAGTCGGCACAGCGGCCGCCCCGCTCGGCGGGCTAAAGCCTTCTGGTTGAATTTGGATACATCCCCGGGTGCTTCCTGGCGTTATGCTCAAAATGCACAACGACTGGAGACTCCCCATGCACACCCTGAAACAATCCGCATTCGCCCTGAGCGCGATTACGCTTTGCACCGCCTGCATCTGCAGTGCAGCGCAGGCAGAAACGTTGACTGTCTTCGCCGCCGGCACGCTCGGCAAATCGTTCACCACCCTGGCACACGGCTTCGAGAAGCTGCATCCGGGCGTGACGGTGCAGCCGCAGTTTGGTGGCAGCGTCAAAATGGTCAAGCAGGTCACTGTTCTGCGCCAGCCGGCTGACTTGGTGGCGGTGGCCGACTACTCGGTCATCCCCAAATACATGTTCAAGGGCGACGAGGGCGGCAAGCCGACTGCCGACTGGTCCATCGGCTTTCTGGGCAACGCCATCACCTTCATCTACACGCCCAAGAGCAAGGGCGCGAAGGAGATCAACGCCGACAACTGGTGGAAAATTCTCTCCGAACCCGGCGTGCAGATCGGGCGATCCAATCCCAACACCGATCCCTCGGGCTATCAAACCCTGCAGATGCTCGATCTGGCCAGCCGCTACTACAAGCAGCCCGACCTTGAAGCCAAGGTACTGGCGAACTCACCCGAGAGCAATATGCGCGATACCGAGACCGATCTGATCTCGGCGCTGCAACTCGGGCAAATCGACTACCTCGCCATCTACCGCTCCGATGCCGTGCAGCATCACATGGAGTCCATCGACCTGCCGCCGCAGATCAATCTCAGCAATCCCAAATACGACGCCGATTACGCCAAGGCCAGCGCCAAGACCAAGAACGGGGAACTTTCCGGCCGTCCCATCATTTACGCGGTCACGATCCCAACGACCGCCCCGCATCCCAAGCTGGCGCAGGAGTTCATCGCCTACCTGCTCGGACCAGCAGGGCAAAAGGTCATTGCGGCCAATGGCTTCATTCCGCTCAAGCATCCCTATGCCATGAACCGCGACAAAGTACCGCCCGCGCTGCGCAAGCTCACCGTGGCCTGGCCGGAATGAGTCCACCCCGAGCCTGCGCTGCGCTTGGCTTGCTCCTCAAGGGGCACCACGCCCTTGGGGCGGCCCGGCGGGCGTGCCTTGAGCCCACCCCGAAAGCCTTCGCTGCGCTTGGCTTGCCCCTCAAGGGGCACCACGCCCTTGGGGCGGCCCGGCGGGCGTGCCACTGTGATCACCTCGCCGAGGAACGCAAACCATGTTGAGGCGTGAGGCGCGCAGCCCGATGTTCTGGGTGTTCTGGCTGATCGGTGCGACGCTGCTGGCCTTCATCGCCCTGCCCTTGCTGGCCTTGCTGCTGCACCCCACGCTGGGCGATCTGCGGCAGGTCGCGGGCATGGCCGACGTGCGCAGCGCCATTGGCCTGAGTCTGGGCGCGGCGCTGTTCAGCACGGTGCTGGCCGCGCTGTTCGCCGTACCGCTGGCTTATGTGCTGGCGCGGCAGCAGTTTCGTGGCAAGAGCGCGGTGGAAGCGCTGGTCGATCTGCCGCTCACCATTCCGCACACCATTGCGGGCATCGCGCTGCTGCTGGTGTTCAGCCGGGGCGGCTGGCTGGGCGCACCATTAGCGCACATCGGCCTGGAGTTCTGGGGCACGTTTGCCGGCATCGTGCTGGCGATGAGTTATGTCGGCCTGCCCTATGCGGTGAACGCCGCCCGCGGCGGATTCGAGGCGGTGGACCAGCAGATCGAGCGCGCCGCGCGCACTCACGGCGCGGCGCCGTGGGAGGTATTTCGCCGCGTCACCCTGCCGCTGGCGCGTCAGGGCATCGGCACCGGGCTGACGCTGTGCTTCGCCCGCGCCATCGGCGAGTTTGCCGCCGTGGTGCTGCTGGCCTATTACCCGATGACCGCGCCCATACGCATCTACGACCTGTTCCTGCAGTCCGGGCTGCGGCAATCCGTGGCGGCTTCGGTGCTGTTTCTGCTGGTGGTCATGGCGCTGTTCTGGGGGCTGAGGCTGCTCGCCTCGGTGCGCGCGCCGCGGTCCGCACCAGACCGGCAAAAGACATGGCTGCACTGACGCAACGCACCGTCCTGGCAACGCCCGCGGCCACCGGCCCGGCTCATGGCGCGCCTGGCGCCCTGCGTTTACGCGGGCTGCAATGGGGCATCGGCGCCTGGCAGTCGGCCGTCGTCGATCTGCAAGTTCCGTCCGGCCAGACCCTGGTTCTGTTGGGCCACAACGGCGCCGGAAAGAGCGCCCTGCTCGACACCCTCGCCGGCTTTCTGCCCGCGCGCGCCGGGCAGGTGCAACTGGGCGCGCAAGACCTCACCGCCCAGCCGCCCGAGAAGCGACGCATCGGCTATATGTTCCAGCGCGATGCGCTGTTTCCCCACTGGACGATTGCGCGCAATCTGCAGTTCGGCCGCGGCGCACAGGCCGATCTAAATCCCCTGCTCGACGCGCTCGATCTGCGGCCCTGGCTGAACCAGTACCCGCACCAGCTCAGCGGCGGCCAGCGGCAGCGGGTTGCGCTGGCACGAGCACTGGTCGGTACGCCCGAACTGCTGCTGCTCGACGAACCCTTCTCGGCCATCGACCCCGAGGCCCGCCCAAGCTTGCGACGCACCCTGGCTGCACTGCTGCGCGAGCGCGCCATCACCACCGTGCTGGTAACGCACGACCCGGTGGACGCACGTCTGTTGGGCGACCTCGTGGGCGTGCTCGATGGCGGGCGTCTGCTGCAGGCGGGCCCGCCACAACAGGTGTTCGAGCGCCCGGCCGATCTGCCCACGGCGCGACTGGCGGGTGTGGACAATCTGTGGCCGCTTCAAGTGCTGTCACAGTCGCGGCTGGGCGCACAAGACGCGCTGTCGCTCGGCTTTGAAGCGAAGCCCGTGCTGGACTGGCGCGGCACGCTGCCTGCTGGCGCCGAGTTGCGAGCCGGCACCCAAGTTACCCTAGCCGTTCGCGCCGAGGCGGTGCATCCCTGCCCGGCTTCGACTTTAGTGACCCAAGACGACGACTGCCTCACCCTGACGGCCTACCTGATCGAAGCCCGATGCGAAGGCCCGCTGTGGCGGCTGCGTTGTGCGCTGCCCTGCGGGCTGGAAGCCCAGACCTACGCCCTGCCGACGCTATGGCGCGAACTCGCGCTGGTGATCGGCAGCCCCCTTGGCCTGCGTATCCGGCAGGCCGACCTGCATCTGCTGGTCTGAAATTCAGATCAATTGCTCGCAGCCGCAGAGGAAGAGGTCGGCGCCAGACAAACCCGGTTGCGGCCCAGGCGCTTGGCCTGCAGCAAAGCCTGATCGGCGGCACGGATGAGCGATGCGGCGTCGGCAAAACCCGCGGCGCCCAGAGCCACCCCCACGCTGACCGACAAGGGCGGCAAATCGGCTTGCGGCACGGCAATGGCGGCGCGGATGCGCTCGGCCACGCGCATCGCGGCCTCTTCGGTCGTTTGCGGGCAGAGCATCAAAAACTCCTCGCCCCCCACCCGCGCAACAAAATCCATGCCGCGCGATTGCTGGCGCAGCACACGCCCCACCGCACGCAAGGCCTGATCTCCCACATCATGGCCCAGCCGGTCGTTGATGCGCTTGAACTCATCAAGGTCGAACATCAGACACGCCAGCGGCTGGCCCTCGGCCGCGGCCTGGGCAAAAAGCGGCGGCAAAAAAGCGTCGAGCGCGCGGCGGTTGCCCAAGCCGGTCAGCTCGTCGGTCCCCGCAGCCTGCAGCAACTCGGCGTTGCGCTGCTCCAGCGTGCGCAGGGTGCGCAAGCCGTGGCTGCGTTCGGCCTCGGCGGCGGCCAGCACCCGCGTGGCGCGCGCTCCGGTCTGCACCTTGGCGATCAGCATTTGCGGCAAGACGGGGGCAAAGAGCACGTCGTTCGCGCCGGCATCCAGCGCGTTCAGCACCGCGTGCTGCTCCATATCGCGCGACAGGGCCAGCAAGTAAATACGGGGGCCGCGCTCGGTGCGCAGGCGGCGGCAGAGCGCGGCCACGCTGTCGCCGTCGGCCCAATCGAGCACGACCACCCGCGGCCCCTGAATCTGCACGATCTCAAACGCCTCTGCCGGGGTGGCGGCTTCAGCGAGCGCATGTCCAGCCGATTCGAGCGCCTGCCGCAGGCCAAGACGCAGCGCGGCGTCCTTCGACACAATCAGCACTTCGTCGGCGATGGGTTCGTCGAGCAGCGGCGGAGTGGCCAGGGCACGGCGCAGACGGTCGAACTCGGCATCCACCTCAGCCTGTTCGAGCTTCATCTCGAACACCGCGGCCATGCCGGCCATGTCTTGCGCGGCGCTGGCGAGCACACCTTGCAGATCGCTTTCGCTGAGCTGGAGATGTTCGGCCAGGCTGCGCATCTGCGCCGCATCCGGCTCGACATCGTCGGGTCGAAGCTGCAGGCTGCGGCTGAGCGCCACGCAATCGCCCAGCTGAGCTTCGCGGCTGCCCGCAGCCCCCGGCGTCTGCGGCCGAATACGCACGGCCTGCGCCAACGTCTGCGGAAAGCCCCAGTGCGCGAGCAGCACCGCACTGGCGTCGCCCTGGTCGTAGCCGTACTGTTGCAGCTGCTGAGCCAGCAACGCCTGCACCGAACCCTCGGCGCCGATATAGGCCGCCTGCGCGCCCAGACTGACGGCCATGGCGAGTTGCCCCACATCGGCGAGCAGGCCCAGGCTGAAGGCTTCGGCACTGGGCATCTTGCCCACACGCTGCGACAGATACTGGAACACCAGACCGCGCTGGATCGAAGTCATCCAGAACCGGCGCAGATCGAAACCTTCGATATTCGTGGCCTTGCTCGCCTGCATCAGCGACAGCGCAATGGCCAGCCGGGCCAGCCCGCCCGTGCCGATGCGCAGCACCGCCTCTTCAATGGCCACTGCGGGGCGCATGCCCGCGAAAATGGCCGAGTTGGCAAGCTGGATCATGCGCGCCACCAGGGCCGGGTCTTTGCGCGCGATGTTGGCGATGTCGCGCATGCCCATATCGCGCCTCTCCAGCGCGCGCATGAGTTCGAGCGCGACCGCGCTGGGCGAGGGCAGAGGGCGATTCTGGGCGGTGAGGGCTTGAAGAATCTCGGGATCGGTCAGCGGCAAGGCAGGCATGGGAACGATTTTTCTTGGAATGTCAAGTCATGTTACCGACTTACCCAAGCGTCGTCCCTCTGAAAATCTGCAGGTGTTGCGCCGAAGAATCGCAAACAAGATTCAACGATTGACCGCCTGCATCCCCGCTTCCGGGTAGCGCTCGCCGCTGGCCGCACCGGGCGGCACCGCCTGATGAATGCGAATGAGATCCGCCGTGCTCAGGCGCACCCGCAACGCGCCCATGTTTTCCTCCAGATAGCGCCGCCGCTTGGTGCCCGGAATGGCGATGACATCATCGCCCTGCGCCAGCAACCACGCCAGGGCGAACTGCGCCGGGGTGCAGTTCTTCGCCTCGGCCATCTGCCGCACGGTTTCGGCCAGACGCAGATTGCGCGAAAACGTCTCAGGCTGAAAACGCGGTGAGCGACGGCGCCAGTCGTCTTCGGGCAGATCGTCAAGCGATTTGATCTGCGAGGTGAGAAAGCCCCGACCCAAGGGGCTGTAGGCGACGAAAGCGATGCCCAGTTCGCGCACCGTATCGAGCAGCACCCCCTCGGGGTCGCGCGACCACAGCGAATACTCCGACTGCAGCGCGGCGATGGGGTGGACCGCATGCGCGCGGCGGATGGTGGCGGGCGCCGCCTCGGACAGCCCGAGCCAGCGCACCTTGCCCGCGCGCACCAGATCGGCCATCGCGCCCACCGTCTCCTCGATCGGCACCTCGGGATCGACGCGGTGCTGGTAATACAGATCGATCACGTCCACGCCCAACCGTTTCAGGCTGGCTTCACAGCTCTGCCGCACATAGTCGGGGCGGCCGTTGACGCCGAGAAACTCGCCATTCGGCCCACGCATATTGCCGAATTTGGTCGCCAGAAAAACCTCATCGCGACGCCCGTTGATGGCGCGGCCGACTAACACCTCGTTACGTCCAACGCCGTACATATCGGCCGTATCGAGAAAATTCACGCCGAGATCGAGTGCGCGACGAAGGGTGGCGATCGATTCGGCGTCGTCGCCCTGCCCGTAAAACTCGGACATCCCCATACATCCCAGGCCGAGAGCCGAGACATTCGGCCCATCAGCGCCCAATTGTCGGTACTGCATCGCTATTCCTCCTGCTCACCCAGCAAACATGTGGGCATTCAGACCTAGCCTATCGGTTCGCGCGGGCGTGCGCTGTTACCGTGGGTAAACCGGAAAAAGTTCACGACAGCCGCAGTTTCCTGTTGTTTCAACCCGCACCTGCCTGAAGAACACTTCCTAAAATTTACATCTCTCGATATCCCCGTACCTCGCCCGCCCATGATCGCCCCCACACTGCACCCAGGCGAGCTCGCCAATATGTTCGAACTCGCGCCGGTTTCGCTCTGGGTCGAGGATCTCAGCGCCCTGCATCAGTTGTTCACACAATGGCGGGCCGAGGGAGTGAGCGATCTGCGCGCCTGGTTGCACGAACAGCCCGCCCGCGTGGCCGAATGCTCGGCGCGCATCAAAGTGTTGCAGGTCAACCGCCGCACGCTCGACCTGTTCGAGGCCCGCGATCTGGCGCATCTGGTCGTCAATCTCGGCCGTGTGTTTCGCGATGACATGCATAGCCATCACCTGGAAGAACTGGTGCAACTATGGCAGGGCGCCACGCGTTACAGCAGTCAGACCGTCAACTACACCTTGAGCGGACGCCGCCTCGACATCCTGCTCAACGCCCATGTGCTGCCCGGCCACGAACAAAGCTGGAGCCGGGTACTGTTTTCCATCGAAGACCTCACCGACCGCCTGCGCGCCGAGCACAAGCTGCACGCCAGCGAGCAATATGCGCGCGGCCTGTTCGAGCACTCGCCCGTATCACTTTGGGTCGAGGACTTCAGCGCGGTACGCGGGCTGTTGTCCATGCTGCGCGAGCAGGGCATCACCGACTTCCCCACCTTCTTGCGCGTGCATCCGGAATTCATTGACCGCTGCATGCAGGAAATCCATGTGCTCGACGTCAACCATCAGACCCTGAGCATGGTGGGCGCCAGCGACAAGCCGCATCTGCTGCGCAACCTGCAGCTTGTGTTCCGCGATGACATGCGGGTGCATTTCGCCGATCAGCTCATCGACCTGTGGAACGGCAAGCTCACCCAGCAGCGTGAAGTCATCAACTACAGCCTCAATGGCCAGCCGATCAACGCCCACATGCAGTTCGCCGTCATGCCCGGACATGAACACGACTGGGCGCAGGTGCTGGTCTCGCTCACCGACATCACGGCACGCAAAAAGGCCGAGGCCTATCTCGAATTCCTGGGCAACCACGACGTACTCACCAGCCTGCGCAACCGCACCTTCTATGTCGATGAAATCAACCGCCTCGAACGCAAGGAGGCCTGGCCCGTGAGCGTCATCATGCTCGACCTCAACGGCCTGAAATCCGTCAACGACGAACTCGGCCACGCCGCGGGCGACAGCCTGCTGCGCCGCGCCGGCGAGGTGCTCACCAAACTGGTGGACAAACCGCAGGTCGCCGCTCGCGTGGGTGGCGATGAATTCGTACTGCTGCTGCCCGACGCCGACGCCAGTGCCGCCAAAACGCTAAGCCAGCGCCTGCACGAACTCGTCGACCTGAACAACCAGTTTCACCAGTCCCCGCGACTGAGCTTTTCCTTGGGTATCGCCACCTGCATGCCCGGCGAACGCCTGGAAGCCGCCATCCACCGCGCCGACCAGCAGATGTACACCGAAAAGCGCGCCTACTACCTGAAGTCAGACATCGACAGGCGACACGATTAGGGCACGATCACGCCATTTCTGCGTCCGAGCCGGGGCGCTTCAGGCTGCTGCGCCGGCGCACCGTGTCGAGCCGCGCTCGATGCAACGGCCGCTGAGCAAGAGCTTTCTCGCAGGAAGGTCAGGATTTTTCAGCCGTTCGGACAACAACTGCATGGCGTTGCGTCCGATGTCGTCTACCGGCTGCTCAATCACGGTCAGGCCCGGCTCCACAATTTCAGTCCAGCTCTCGTTGTCGAATCCTGCCACGGCGATGTCGCGCGCAATCTGCAGTCCGGCATGCCGAACCGCTCGGACCAAGCCCATGAGCAATAGGCCGTTGCTTGCAATCAGCGCATCAGGCCGCGCATCAGGCCGCGCCGTCTCGCGCAGCCAGTGCGCAACCGCCTCCTCTGCCGCCAGTGCCTGTGGCGGAACAAACGTGGAGCGCGGCGGCAACCCCAGGCGGAACATCGCCGCGACATAGCCGTCATGGCGCTCCACGCCGCTGCTGCTGGCGTTGCCAAACACCCCGGCGATGCGCCGACAGCCCTGCGCATGCAGGTGCTCAACCAGCAACGCGCTCGCCGCCGCGTTATCCAGCGCCACGGCGTCCTGACCGCCCCGTGCTCCGACACGATCGATCAGCACGATCGGAAAACTCCAGTCTTGCGCATTGAGTTGATCCGCCGTCTGCCGCGTAGGCGCGAAGATCACGCCCGTCACACGCTCCTCTTCCATCAGATTGAGGTACATCGCCTCTTTGTCCGGATTTTCATCGGTATTACACAAAATGACTCTCAACCCTGCGCTGTAAGCCGCGTCTTCCACCGCTCGGCTGACTGCGGTGAAAAACGGGTTGCGAATGTCCGCGACGATCAGCCCGATGGTGCCCGAGTCTTGCGAGCGCAGTCGGCGTGCGGACAGATTCGGGCGATAGCCCGTCTCCCGGATCGCCTGCTGAATGCGTTCGGTGAGCGCAGGGCTGACTGCCGCAGCGCCGCTGAGCGCGCGCGACACCGTCGCCACCGACACACCGGCGACACGTGCAACATCCTTGATGCTTGAACTCATATGTAAACGTCAACAAAATTTTTCGGGAATTTGCCTACCAAACATCTTCGCATTTTACAAAAACTACGCGACGCTTGAGTTGAATCAGGGTTTTCACCCGGGAAAACCGCTTGATGCTGCGGATGTAATCGTTATCATTCATTCCATGAAACGAGGAGATGAGAATGTCTGTCACCACACCGCAGGACCTGCTATCTGACGCACGCATCCGTCTTGGCGCCCGGCCAGAGACCAAAGAGGACGCCATCCGCGAAGCCTGCCAGTTGCTCATCGCCAGCGGCTGTGTCGCACCCGAATTCACTGCCAGCGTGCTGGAGCGAGAAAAAGTGGCTAACACCTTTCTTGGGCATGGCGTGTCGATCCCGCACAGTCTGGGAAAGGATCGCGACCTGATCCTGCGCGACGGCATTGCGGTGCTGCAAGTCCCACAGGGCGTGGAATGGAACCCGGGGCAGACCGCACGGCTGGTAGTGGCGATTGCCGCCAAGTCCGATAGCCACATCGCCATCCTGCGCCGTCTCACACGCCTGATCCAGGATGACACGCGCCTGTCTGCCCTGTTCAGCACCTTGAACCCCTCGGAGCTGGCGAGCGCCCTGAGGGACGACACCGCCTCCGCTGCGACATCGCCTGCTGTGGACTTGGCGCAGACCCTGGACTGGGTGCTGCCCTATCCCGCCGGCCTGCATGCCCGTCCCGCCTCCGTCTGGGTGGAGGCCGCCCGCAAATCCGGTGTGCGACTCCAAGTGCGGCATGGCAATGACACGGCAGATCCGCGCAACCTGGTTGCCCTGCTGAGCCTAGGGCTGCGCCAAGGCGACCTGCTGCATCTCTCAGCCGATGGCGAACACGCCCGCGATGCGCTTGACCACTTCCGCCAGTTGCTTGACAGCCTGACCCTGCAGGAGCGGGCGGATGCACAACGCGCGGCCGTGCAGACCGCCCCCACTGCGGGAGCCTGGATACCGCCAGGCCAGCCCGTCGCAGTACCCGGCATGCCCGCCAGCCCGGGTCTGGCCATCGGGGTCCTGCATGTGCTGGCGAAGTCCCATGCGGAGATCCCCGATCTGCCCGTACCGCTCGACCAGGGAGCAGACCAACTCAACAACGCACTCATTGCCACCGATCAGCAGCTTGCCGCACTGGCCGACGACACGGCGCGCCGCATCGGTGAAGCCGAAGCACGCATCTTCAAGGCCCAGCGTGAACTTCTCAAGGACAGCGATCTCATCACCCTGGCTTGCCAGATCATGGTCGAAGGGCACGGCGTGGGCTGGTCGTGGAATAGTGCCATTGACCGCATGGCTTGCAAACTGGCCGCCCTGGGCAATCCGGTACTCGCTGGGCGAGCGACCGATCTACGCGATGTGGGCCGCCGCGTCCTGATGCTGCTGGAACCCACGCTACAACTCGGCTGCCTGCAGGATTTGCCCGACGCGCCGTGCATCCTCGTCTCCGACGACCTCAGCCCCTCTGACACCGCCGCCATCGACATGACCCGTGTCGTTGGGCTGGCCATCGCGCAGGGCGGACCCACCTCGCACACGGCCATTCTTGCGCGCACTCTCGGGCTTCCCGCCATTGTTGGCGCGGGACCGGCACTGCAGGCCCTGCGCAGCGGCACGCAAGGCGTGATCGACGGCGTTGGCGGCAAGCTTTATCTCGATCCGAGCGAGGCCGATCTCGCCTCGGCCCGCTCCTGGATGACCAATGAGGCTGCGCGACGCGACGCGCAGAAGGCCGAACGCAGCCAGGCTGCGCGCCTGCTGGATGGCCATGTTGTCGCCATCGGGGCCAATGTCAACCTGCCTTCCCAGGTGCCAATGGCCATAGACGAAGGCGCGGAGGGTGTTGGCCTGATGCGCACCGAATTTCTCTTCCTGGAACGTGGCGAAACACCCGATGAGGCGGCGCAATTCGCCATCTACCGCGACATGATCAAAGCATTGGGCAAGCGGCCGCTGATCGTGCGAGCGCTGGACATTGGCGGCGACAAACAGGTGGCTCATCTGCATCTGCCGCAGGAAGCCAATCCATTTCTCGGTGTACGCGGCGCGCGTCTGCTGCTGCGCCGCGCCGATCTGCTGGAGCCCCAACTGCGCGCGCTGTACCGCGCCGCCAAGCTCGGCGCAGACCTGTCCATCATGTTCCCGATGATCACCAGCGTTGACGAAGTGTTGACCCTGCGCGCCGTATGCGAGCGCATTCGGGCCGAACTGAACGCGCCGCAAGTCCCGCTAGGCATCATGATCGAAGTCCCCGCAGCCGCCCTCCAGGCCGATGTGCTGGCGGCGCACGTCGATTTTTTCTCCATCGGTACCAACGATCTCACGCAATACACCCTGGCGATGGATCGGCAGAACCCCGAGCTGGCGCCGCAAACCGACAGTCTGCACCCCGCCGTGCTGCGCCTCATCCGCACCACGGTGGAAGGCGCGGCGCGGCACGGCCGATGGGTGGGCGTATGTGGCGGCATGGCTGGCGACCCGTTCGGCGCCGCGCTGCTCACCGGCCTGGGCGTGAACGAGCTGTCCATGACTCCGCGCGACATTCCGGCGGTGAAGGCCGGAGTTCCCCGCATCCGGGTGACTTTCTTCAT
>CALBRU010000382.1 GCA_937927695.1 uncultured Thiomonas sp.
ATGCGGCCAGCGGGGCGCTGGAGGAACTGAAGCGGATCGTCGAACAGATTCGCGAGCATTGGCAGAACACGGTCATTGTCGTTCGCGGCGACAGCGGATTTTGCCGCGAGGAGCTGATGGCCTGGTGCGAAGCCACGCCGGGCGTGGAGTATCTGTTCGGTCTGGCGCGCAATGCGCGGTTGGAGAAAACCATTGCGCCGCAACGCGATCAGGCGCGCCAGCTGTACGAGCAGACTCAACAGCCCGCGCGCGTGTTCAGCGAGTTTGACTATTGCACAAAGAAAAGTTGGACCCGCGCCCGGCGCGTCATCGCCAAAGCCGAGCACCTGGACAAAGGCCCCAATCCGCGCTTCATCGTCACCTCGCTGAGCCCGGGAGAATACGACGCGCGAGAACTCTACGAACAACACTACTGTGCACGCGGCGAGATGGAGAATCGCATCAAGGAACAGCAACTGGACATGTTCGCCGACCGCACCAGCACGGGTTACCTGCGCGCCAACCAACTGCGGCTGTCCTTCGCCTCCATGGCCTACACGCTGATGGCCGCGCTGCGGCGCATCGGCCTGAAGGGCACGGACATGGCACGCGCCCAATGCGGCACCATCCGGCTGCGCCTGCTCAAGATCGGCGCGCGCATCCGCATAAGCGTCCGACGGGTTTACCTCTCGCTGGCCAGCGGCTTTCCGCTGAAAGACATCTTCCTGCAAGCGTTGAAAAACATCCAGTCGCTGCCGCGCCCGCCGCGACTGAAGCCGCAGCCAGCATAAGCGGCTCTTCACCAACCCAGCCTTTCACACCCCCAAAAACACAGGATCCAAAAAAACCAAGGCACCCCCACGCTTTGCGCCAGGCACAAACACCCCGCCAAGCCCCGAAAGCCCACCCAAAAACAGCCTCGAATGACTCACACAATAGCCTCTGCCCCGTTCATTCCCCCGCCCCGAAGACTCGACACTGTCAAACAGCCCACAACCCCTCCGCGCAAAGCGTATCAGAGGAGGTGGTGAGAAATGCGGGCTAAACACAAATACTCCCTGAAAGGGAGGCAAGTTTATAGCCCAAGGTAACCACCTTGGGTTTAAGCGATTGTAGATTACCCAGCCCTGAAGGGGCTGCACAAATAGATGCAATTCGGCCATTCGACGAGCACCGTTTGCGCAGCCCCTTCGAGCCTGTGAAAAAATCAAAAACTGATTGCCATAAGACTGAAGTAATCTTATAAAAATAAAGATATCATTTTTTCCAAGGGGTTCGCCGATGCCACCCAAACTGCGTTATGCCGTTCGCGATCAAGTTGAGCTGCATATGTCATCGCTGGATCAACTGCTGCCGGAGGATCATTTGGCGCGCGAGATTTGGGCGTATGTCGAACAACTGGATCTGGCTGAGTTGTTCGGTGCGATCAAGACGGCCGAGGGTGAGCCGGGGGCGGCGACTTTTGACCCGCGCACGCTGCTGTGCCTGTGGCTGTATGCCACGGTGGAATCGGTCGGCAGCGCGCGGCGTCTGGCGCGGCTGTTGAGTGCGGAAAACGGCTCTCTGCCGTATCGCTGGATCAGCGGCGGGGCGGTGATCAACTACCACACGCTGGCGGATTTCCGCACGCGGCATGAGGCGATATTGGACCGGCTGTTGACGGCCAGCGTGGCCGTGCTGGCGCAAGAGGGCCGGATCGATCTGGAGAATCTGACGGTGGCGCATGATGGCATGCGCGTGCGCGCCAGCGCCGGACGCGACTCGCTGCACCGGCGCGAGACGCTGCAGAAGCATCTGCAGGCGGCCCAGGAGCATGTTCGGCGGCTGAAGGAGCAGTGCGCCGAGGGCGAATCGGCCCCCAGCGCCCGTCAGCGTTCGGCCCGCCAACGCGCCGCGCGCGAACGCGTCGAACGGCTCGAACAAGCCTTGGAGATCATGCAGCAGGTCGAAGCCAAACAGCGCGTGCGCACGGACCGCGAACCGCGCGAGCCGAAGGTCTCCTCGACCGATCCCGAAGCGGCCATGTTGCGCATGGCCAACGGCGGCAAGGACCCGGCGCACAACCTGCAGTTCACCACCGAGGTCAACACGCGCACCATTACCTGCGTGGCCGTGGCGCCTATGTCCAGCGACACCGGGATGCTGGCGCCCTGCATGCAACAGCATCGCTCGTTGCACGGCAGACTGCCCGCGCGAGTGCTCAGCGACCAAGGCTACTTCAAGTACGACGACATTGCCACTCTGGAAAGCCAGCACTGCGAAGTGATCATGCCCGACCTGTATCCCAATGCCCGAACCGCCAAAGCATCGAACAGCTACATCACCCAATGGCGCCAGCGGATGAACACTGCGCAGGCGCAGCAACTGTATCAATGTCGCAAAACCACGGTCGAATGGAGCAACGCGCGCATTCGCCAGCAGGGGCTTTACCAACTGACCGTCAGGGGACGAACCAAAGCGCGGATCATCGGGCTGTGGCACGCCCTGACGCACAATATCCTGCGGACGCTGGCACTGCGAAGAATCGCGGAGGTTATAGCGACGTAAAAAAACGACCAAAACCCGCCGCGCGCACGGCAAAACCCGCCGCGCGCCCCCGCTTCGCAAAGCACACCAGCCGCCCGCGGGCACTCAGAACTGATCGCGCAAGCGCCAGCAGTCCCTGCAGATGGCGTGTAGC
>CALBRU010000383.1 GCA_937927695.1 uncultured Thiomonas sp.
CGTCGGCAATGTCTTTCGGCAGCAACATGCGCTGCACCTGCTTTTCAAGCGCCGTGCCCAGCAGCACACCCAGCGCCACGACGCCCAGCAGAATGCCGATCTGCAGCCGCAGTTGCTCTGGGGTTTGATGGGTGAATGCCGCGATAAGAGGAGATTCAATCAACATGCGCGATAGCCCGAGGGGGCCCGAATGACCCGAATGAACAGGCGGGCATGGTAGCCCGCCGCATCGGCATGCCTCTTCTACGGTGCGCTGGGTGACGGCACCGGCAACGGGGCAGCCGACGGTTTTGCGGCATTCTGGCGCGCCTGCTCGGCCTGCTTCTCGGCATAGGCCTTTTGCTTGGCGGCGAAGTCGGCCTCTGCCTGCTTGACCCCCGCGGCGCGCTGCGCCGGGCTGATCTGGCTTTGAGGCGCAGGAGCCGGAAACAAGCGCCCCGCAGGCGTTGGCACGGGCGCAGCGGCGGCAGGAGTATTCGGCAGCACTGCTGCGGCCTGTGCAGTGGAATGTGCTGTGTGTTGGGCTGCTTGTTGGGCGGCTTGTTGCTGTCGCTGTGCAAGGCCGGCTTCGCGTGCCGCGCTCTGCTGCTCGACTTGCGCGCTGTCGGGCTGCCCGCGCCGTGAGGCGGCCCTATTCGCCTGCACCCGGCGGAGTTCGTCTTCGGCAGCGCGCAGGCGGCCGCGCAGAGCGATGGCCTGCAGATCGGTGTCGATGGGAGCCAGTGCAGCACGCTCCTTCTCGCGTGCCGCGTCGAGGCAGTCGTTGACAAAAAAGCGCCGCAGACAGGCGCCGCGCTGCGCCGCGTACTCCGCCTGCACCTGCGTGCGCTGGTGCTGCAAGGCGGCTTGTTGCGCAGCGTCTTGTGCCGGGGTGGGTTGCGCCGTCGCAGCCAGAGCAGCGCTCGAACCCAGGCAAACCATCAGCACCCACCCGACGAGGAAAACCTTTCGGAAGACGCTCATACCAACGTGGCCTCGCCCTGGCGCCGCCCCTCGCGCAGATATTCGGCGCTCTGCATTTCGTTTAGGCGGGAGACGGTGCGGGTGAATTCATAGTCGAGCGGCCCGCGCATATAGAGCTGTTCGGGCGGCACGGCGGCAGACAAAATCAGTTTGATCCGACGGTCGTACAGCACATCCACCAGCAGGGTGAAGCGGCGCGCGGCGCTGGCCATGTCTTCGGTCATCTGCGGCACATCGGACAGCAGCACGGTGTGAAAGCGGCTGGCGAGTTCGAGGTAGTCGTTTTGCGAACGCGCGGTTTCGCAAAGCTCGTGAAAGCTGAACCACACCACGCCGCCGGCCCGCTGCAGCGCCTGCACTTCGCGGCCTTCAATGGTCAGCACCGGGTCTTCTTCGGTGCTGGAAGCCATGCGCTCGAAGGCCTGCTCCATGCGGGCTTGCGCCTCGTCTCCCAGCGGGGTGATGTAAAGATTGAGTTCGCGCAGGGCTTTGTGGCGATAGTCCACGCCAGCATCGATTTTGACCACATCCATTTTCTGTTTGATAAGTTCGATGGCGGGCAGAATCCGGTCGCGGTGCAGACCGTCAGGGTAAAGATCGTCAGGATGAAAGTTGGAGGTGGCAACCATTTGCACCCCATGATCGAACAGCCCGTCGAGCAGGCGGTGCAGGATCATGGCGTCGGTCACATCGCTGATGTGAAACTCGTCGAAACAGATCAGCCTGAAGCGTCGCGCAATGCGCTTGGAAAGCTCGGTCAGCGGATCGACAGTGCCCTGCAATGCGGCCATTTCGCGCTGCACCTCGTGCATGAACTCATGGAAGTGCAGCCGGGTTTTCCGCAGCAGCGGCACAGTAACAAAAAACGCATCCATCAGCATCGATTTGCCCCGTCCCACGCCGCCGTAGAGGTAAACCCCGCGCGGCAACTCGGGATGCACCAGGGCTCGGCGAATGGCGCTCGACCGACGCGACTTGTACTCGACCCACTCGTCGTAGCACTGCTGCAGACGGGCCACGCCAGCGCGCTGTGCGGCGTCAGCGGTAAAGCCCCGCTCGCGCAAAGATTGTTCGAAATACTCGGTGACGTTCATGCGCTGCCGTTCAGAAGTTCAGCGTGCGGCCGGCAACGCCCAGCGCCGCTTCCTTCAGGCTCTCCGACAGCGTGGGATGCGCGTGGCAGATGCGGGCGATGTCTTCGCTGGCGGCCTTGAATTCCATCGCCACCGCGGCCTCGGCGATCAGCTCAGAGGCCATCGGGCCGATGATGTGCACGCCGAGAATTTCATCGGTCTGCGCATCGGCCAGCATTTT
>CALBRU010000384.1 GCA_937927695.1 uncultured Thiomonas sp.
TTGCAGCATGGTTGCGGCCTCGGGGCTAGGTCAAATACAAGTCGGGGTTCATCGCCGAATCATTGAACCGCAGCTCAGATGACTGTGTCCATCAGGTTCAGAACGCCCAGTAGCCGTAGGGCGCGCTGGGGTTGCTGCTGTCCTCCAACCCGGTAGCGATGGGGCGGCCGTAGAAAAAGGGCAGGCCGAGGTCGGCGAACTGGGCGATGGCGGCGGTGCCGCCCAGCGCGGGCAGGGCGGTGAACTGTTGGTCGAACATGGGCTGGGCATTGCCGATGACCAGGGTCTGCGCGCCGGAGGCGCCGCTGAGCTGAACGGTGAGCGCAACCGGGCTGCTGGGGCAGTACCAGCTCGACGCGGCGCTGGGAGTGCAGCGGGTCACGCTGGGATCGAGATCGAGAAAATAGCCGTTGGAGCCGCTGTCGATGAAGCCGCGGCCCATCACCCCATCGATGCGTCCGTTGATGTAGGCATCTTGCCCGATGGGGAAAATCTCGGCGCCCGCGGGCAATGCGTTGTTGGGCTGCGTGCCGATGCCGAACACCAGCGTGCCGGTCGCACCGGCAGCTCCTCCGGGCGCCACGGCGGGCAGATTCAGGATGCTGCCGTTATTGTCCGCGGCAAACGCGGAAATGGGGTTGGTGCCCTGTTGCGAAAGCTCGGCGCTGGTTTTTGTGCAGGCGCCGTTGGCGCAGTGGTAGTACATCGCAGGTCGGTCGGTGGCCGGTGTGAGGGCGGTGCAGCCTGCGCCGCAGTCGTGAATGAAATTGCTGATGCCCAGAATGCCGTTGGCCACCGGGGCGAAGCGGGTGGCGAAGTCGATGCCCTGTGCGGCGCAGGTCGAAGGCGCGGCGGGCAGGGAGGGGTCGTTCATGAACTGAACGGGGATGGCCGTGGTCGTGACTTCACCGCCAATCTGCACCGTGGCCAGGTGCATGCTGCCCCAGGCATAGCCCGAGGCGAACTGGGCGCAGGCGGCCAGCGTGCCGCCGTCCGAGGCAATGCCAGGGAGACTGAGCGCGACCTTGTTGGCAAAAAGCCGCAGCCCGGCCGAGCCGGTATCCACCATCACGTCGGGAATGGTCTGGCAGTTACCGCTGGCATCGCAGACCTTCACATCGACATAGGGCGTGTTCGCCGTGATGCTGGGGGCGCTCTGGAGCTGGCGAATGCTGACCACCGCCACATTGCTGCCCGTTGCGGGGTTGCTCAGGGTGACAGATTGGGGCGGTGGTGGCGGCGTGCTGCTGCCGCCTCCGCAGCCGGTCAACAGCAGGCCAGCCAGCGCAGCGGGGGCGGCCAGACGCATCAAACGGCGACTTAGGCGCCAGGGGCGCAGTCCGGTCAGCATGGCGGCGCAGCCTCAGGGCTGAAGGCTGGCGGGGTCGAAACCGGAGGGCACCAGCGAGGGCACCCAGGCCACGCCGAGAAAGCCGCGCATGCGGCCCGCACTATGCACCACGATGTCGCTGCCTGCCACCTGCGAGACATTGAGTTGCTGCGTTTGCGTCTGGGCGGCGTGGACGTAGGGCGCGAAATAGCTGCCGAGCAGTTGTTGCAGATTGGGCTTGAACGGCCCCTTCCAGGTGATGGCGAACACCGTGCCCGCCGCGTTGGCATATTCCGTGACCGTCACGCCCTGCGGCGTTTGCACGGTTTGCGATTGAACGGCCGACGCATTGCTGGTTGCAGTCGGGCCAGATGTCGCCTGCGCCGCGACACGTTGCACCTGACTCACCGGATTGCCGTCCTGGGCCGCTTCTGACAACGGACGACCCAGCCCAGCCTGGGCCGAAAGGCTGCTCAGAGCAAGGGTGAGCCCCAAGAGAAATGAAAACAGGCGGGTACGGGCAGCGGCCATGGCGTGGTGGAGCGAACAGGATCAAAATCTGCAGTCTAACGACTCGCGCCCCTTTTCTTATTGGATTCAGCGTAGAAAAGACGGTGAAGCTGGCACTATTGCACGCCTTCGTTGAGGCTGCGATCGAGATGCGCGGTATCGCCCCAACCCACCAGGGTGAGCTGGCCCTGGGCGTAGAGCAGGCGGTTGAGCGCGGCGTTGCGCAGCTCGAAACTGCGCGGCGCCTGCAGTTCCTGCCCGGTGGCGGCGCGGTAGAAGGCGTCGAGCACGCCGCCATGCACAGCGACGACGATGAGCTGGCCGGGATGGCGCGCGGCAATGCGCCGCAAGGCAGTCTGGGCGCGGTCGGCGAAGTCGCGCAGGGTTTCTCCGCCGGGGGCGGCGAAGGCCGGATCGCGGTGACGCCAGCGGGCGCACAGTTCGGGATGCAGCGGTTCCAGCGCGGCAAAGCTGTAGCCCTCGAACGCGCCGAAGCAGCGCTCGCGCAGGCCGGCGTCGCGTATGACGCTCAGGCCGTGCGGCGCGGCAATCGCTTCCGCCGTCTGCCAGGCCCGTTGCAGATCGCTGGCGTACACGGCGGCTACAGGCTCGTCGGCCAGAGCTTGGGCGGCCAGCCGGGCCTGTTCCAACCCGCGCGCGTTCAGCGCAATATCGGTATGACCCTGGATGCGCGAAGCGGCGTTCCAGTCGGTTTCACCATGACGGATGGCGATGATGCGGGTTGGTTCGGGCGGGTTGTCGAGCATGGTGCCCGCATTGTGCCGCAGCCCTAACTGGCCCTTCAGAAGCTGTAGCCCACCCGCAGTTGCACATAGTCCTGCCCCGGGTTGGGGCGCTTGATGTCGGCGTTGGAGTAATGGGTGAGGCGCGCGCCCAGCGTCCAAGGCGTGCCCGCGAAGCGATGCAGCAGGCCGATGGAATCGCCGAACTGGTAGGCGGTGGAGATTCGCTTGGCACCGAGGGTCGTGCCCGAAAACAGGTTGGCGCCGATGCCGAATTCCATCGCCGTCTGCGGCGCGAGCCACCAGCGAGCAAAGGGCGTGAGCCCGAGGTGGGTGAGGTGGCGGCTACCAGGGCCTTCCGAGCTGCTCACTTGTCCCAACGAGGCTTCGAGCACCACGTCGAGGCGGCTATGCGCGAAATCGTGCTGCCACAGCGGGCCGGATTGAAGGGCCAGCGTTGCATTGCTGTAGCTGTGGCCCTTGTCGATACCCCAGAGTGCGGAGAGCTCGGTGGCCTGCGCTGGCGCCAGACCTGCGGTGAACAGTAGGGCGGCGGCCAGGGTGGCGCGGCGCAGCGCTGCTGTGGTGAGCCCGGGCCGCTTCGCACCTTGCTTGGGCCGATGGGAATTTTGAGAAGTTGGGTTTTGCATCGGAGACCTCTTTGGGGTTCTTGAGAAAAGATGTTTTTAGTGCGCGCCTGCTGCAGCGTCACCGCCGGCGCTGCTCTTGGAGGGTTTGATAAACCAGACCAACGCGATCATGGCGACAAACAGCCAGGCGCTGAGGCGGAACATGTCGTCCACAGCGAGGGTGTACGCCTGTTGGTCGATCAGGCGGTTAATCACGCCCAGAGCCTGCTCATAAGTGAAGCCCAGAGATTGCATGCCGTGCAGTACGGGCTCGACCACCGGGCTGCCCGAGTAGATGTGCGTGACCAGCTGCTCATGGTGCAGATCGGCGCGGTCGGTCCACAAGGTGGTGTAGATCGAGGTGCCGAACGAACCTGCGGTGATGCGCGCGAAGTTCGATAGCCCCGACGCCGCCGCGATGCGGTGCGACGGCAATCCACCGAGGATGATGCCCAGCAGTGGGATGAAGAAAGTCGCCGTGGCGATGCCCTGAATCAACGTGGGGATGGAATATTCCCAATAGCTGTCGCCCGTGGTGAACTGCGAGCGCATATAGAACACGATGGCGAACACCAGGAAGGAAAACGTCGTCACCCAGCGCGAATCGAGCACTGGCAGATAGCGCCCGATGATGGGCGAGAGAATCAGCGCGAACAAGCCCACCCAGGCCAGCACCTCGCCCGCGTCGGTGGCGGTGTAGCCGATGAACTCCTGCAGCCACAGCGGCAGCAGCACCAGGCTACCGAAGAACATGCCGTAGGCCAGCGCCAGCAGGATGGTGCCGATGGTGAAGGTCGGAATCTTGAACAGGGTGAGATCGACTACCGGATGCTCGTCGTAGATTTCCCAGATCAGGAACAGCACGAAGCCCACCACGGCCGCGGCGGCTAGTGCGATGATGACCGGGCTGGAAAACCAGTCGAGTTCCTGCCCCTTGTCGAGCATGATCTGCAGCGAGCCTACCCAGATGACCAGCAGCCCCAGCCCGGTCCAGTCGATCGGCAGTTTGCGGATGGGCGTTTCGCGTCGTAGGTAGATCGACGCCGTGACCGCCGCGGCCAGCAGGCCCACGGGCACGTTGATATAGAAAATCCACGGCCAGGAGATGTTGTCGGTGATCCAGCCGCCGAGCAGCGGGCCCATGATGGGGGCGATCAGCGTGGTCATCGACCACATGGCGATGGCCATGCCGGCGCGCGCAGGTTTGTAGCTGGAGAGCAGCAGGGTTTGTGAGAGCGGAATCATCGGCCCGGCGCTGGCGCCCTGCAGCACGCGAAACAGGATGAGAATTTCGATGCTCGGTGCTTGTCCGCATAAAAACGAGAACAGGGTGAACAGCAGAATGCTGATGAGAAACACCTTGACCGCGCCAAAACGCTGGGTGAGAAAGCCGGTGAGCGGCACGGCGATGGCGTTGGCCACCCCGAATGAGGTGATGACCCAGGTGCCCTGCGACGAACTCACGCCCAGGTCGCCCGCGATGGCGGGAATCGACACGTTGGCAATCGAGGTGTCGAGCACGTTCATGAAGGTCGCCAGCGACAAGGCGATGGTGCCCAGCACCAGCGCGCTGCCGGTCAAGGGCGTCATGTGCGTCGGCATGGTTTTGGCGGGCGGCGAGATCGGCAAGGCGCCGGCCGCGCTTTCTTCAACTTCTTGCGTAGTGGCCATGCCAGCTTCCTCAGCGCTTGCTGCCAGCGTTGGCGGCGATGATGGCGTTCACCAGGGCGTCGGCCTTCTGCCAGTCGGCGGCGTAAACGTCGGTGCGGGCTGCGGGCTTGGTGGGCGGCTCGTCCATGACCAGCGGGCCTTTGTGGTCGCTGATGTCGATGGTCACTTCGGTGGACATGCCCACGCGCAGCGGGTGGCTGGCGACTTGCTTGGGATCGAGCGCCACGCGCACCGGCAGGCGTTGCACCACCTTGATCCAGTTGCCCGTGGCGTTCTGCGCGGGCAGCAGCGAAAACGCCGCGCCCGTGCCCGCCGACAGCCCGACCACATGACCGGTGTAGGTGAAGCTGCCGCCATAGGTGTCGGCAGTCACCGTGGCCTTCTGGCCGATGCGCACGTCGCGCAGCTGGGTTTCCTTCAGATTGGCGTCGATCCACACATCGTTCAACGGCACTACCCACATCAGCGGCTGGCCCGGTGCCACGCGCTGGCCGAGCTGCACCGTGCGCCGCGCCACCACGCCGCTGACCGGTGCCGGAATGGTGGTGCGCTCATACGCCAGATAGGCCTCGCGCAGCTTGGCCGCGGCCAGCTTGACCGAAGGGTTGTTGGCGATGACCGTGCCCGCGGTCAGCGCTTCGCTGGCGGCGAGTTGCTCCTGCGCGGCCTTCACCCCGGCCTGCGCGGTGGTCAGCGCGGCTTGAGCGGCTTGCAAGGCAATCTGTGCCTGCCGCAATTCCTCAGCCCCTACCGCGCCGGTACCCGCCAGCTCCTGGCGGCGGCGCAGCGCATCCTGCGCCTTGGCTACATTGGCCTGCGCGACGCTGACATCGGTCTGCCGCACAGCAACCTGGGCAGCCAGGGTGCCGTTGTTGGCAAAGCTCACCCGCACCTGACGCACTGCCTGCGCCAGCAGGGCCTCGGCCTGTTGCAGCGCCACATGGGTGTCGGCGCCGTCAAGCTGCACCAACGGCTGGCCGGACTTGACCAACTGGGTATCGTCGGCGTCGATGGCGATCACCGTGCCGCCCACCTGCGGCGTGACCTGCACCAGATTGCCCTGCACATAGGCGTCATCGGTGTAGGCGTAGCGCAGGGATTCCCAATAGTGATAGCCGCCATAGGCGGCGCCGACGATGACAAAAAAGCCGATGGCCAGCAACATCAACCGCCGCCGCTTGGCGGCCTTGCCGTTACCGTTGCCATTTTCGGCGGGCTGGGCCGCGCCTTCTATTTTTTTGTTGTCTGGGGTACTCATGGATGCACTCCGTTGGGATTCGATTCGTTTTTAGAAGGAGAAGTCAAAGCGTGGATCAGGAGGATTTCGCAGGAACCTGCTCGGGCATCTTCGGCGCGTTGTAGCCCCCGCCCAGGGCGCGAATCAGCGCCACATCGTCGGCCAGCGCCTGCGCTTTCAAATCCACCCCGGCCTGCTGCAGCTTGAGCACACTCGACTGAACCGTGAGCACGGTGAGGTAGTTCGATAGCCCGGCCTTGTAGCGCTGATCGACCAGGCGCAGCGCGTCCTGCGCGGCATCGAGTGCCTGCTGCTGTTGCGCGATCTGCTGACCGATGGATTGCCGCGCCGCGATGGCGTCGGCGACCTCATGCACTGCGTCCACCAGCGTGCCGTTGTATTGCGCGATGGCGGCGTCCGCCTGCGCCGATTTGCCGCGAAGCTGGGCGCGCAGCGCGCCGCCCTCGAAGATCGGCAGGGTGAGTGCGGGGCCGACGCCCAGGGTCTGGCTGCCGCCGGTCAGCCATTGGCTGAAACCCAGCGCAGAGAACCCGGCGAACGCCGTGAGGTTGACATCGGGGTAGAACGCTGCGCGGGTCGCTTTCACGCCGTGCAGCGCGGCTTGCACCTGCCAGCGCGCAGCGACGATGTCGGCGCGGCGGCCGATCAGCGAGGCGGGCAGGGTGTCGGGCAGGTTCATGGTCGGCAGGGTGGCGAGCTGCGGGGCGAGCGTGGCCGTGGCCTGCGGGCCCTGGCCGGTGAGCGCGGCCAGCAGGTTGCGCGCCTGCGTGATCTGCACCGCAGTCTGGTCGATCTGCAGGCGGATCTGCGGCACTTCGCCCAGAGCCTGCTTCTCCTGCACCGTGGTTTCCAGACCGGCGCGCACACGGTCCTGCACCAGTTTGAGCATGTGCTCGCGCTGCTGCAGGGTTTGCTGCAGCACGTTCTGAATGGCGATCAGCCGCGCAAGGTTCACATAAGCGCTGGCCACGTTGGCGGCGAGCAGCACTCGCGCGGCCTGCTCCTGCGCGGCGGCGGCGTGGGCCTCGCCGATGGCGGCTTGCAGCGTCTGCCGGTTCTTGCCGAAAAAGTCCAGCTCCCAGCTGCCTTGCAACAGTGCCGAGTTGTCGTAATACCAGTTGCTGCCGTAGGGGCCGTAGATGTAGTTGTTGCTGAACTGCTGGCGAGTAGAGCCCACTGCGGCGCCCAGCTTGGGCTTGAGCGCGCTGCCTGCGCCCTGCACCTGCGCACGGGCCTGTTCGAGCCGCGCCTGCGCGACTTGCAGGCTGGGGTTGTCGGTTAGGGCGGTGGCGATCAGGCGGTCGAGTTCAGGATCGTGAAAGTCGGCCCACCAGTCGGCCTTGGGAAAGGCCGACTGCACCGGCTGCAAGCCGAGTTGCTGCGGACGAGTGAGCTGGGCCGTGGGCGCGATGCCTTCGGTGCTGGCGCAGCCCGCCAGCAGCAGGGCGGCCAGCAGCGGCACGGCCAGTGCGGCGGATCGAACTAAAGGTCTGTTGAGCATGATGGGAACGGGTCAGGAGGGGTTGTTGTCGTTGTTTTCTTCGGGGTCGCGTTCCTGCACCACCAGTCGCGGGCCGGGGGCTGCCTTGTTGGCTTCGGCCAGCGCCTCGCCGTTGGCGATGAAGCGCCGCAACAGGTCGAGCAACTGGGCAAACTCCTTGGGGCTGAAGCCGCGCAGATGTTCGTTGAGCACCTCGGAGAGCACATGCGGAATTTGCGCCGCCACCTCGTTGCCGCGCGGGGTGAGCGAGAGGTTGACCACACGGCGGTCGCTGCTACTGCGCTCGCGCACCAGCAGGCCCTTGGCTTCGAGGCGGTCGAGCATGCGGGTCATGGCGCCGGCATCGGTCTGCATTTCGCGGGCGCAGGCAGCCACGGTGTCGCAGCCTTGGTGCACATGCAGCAGCGGATGCCATTGGGAGCCAGTGAGGTCGAGCCCCTGCAGTTGATGCTCCAGATTGCGCACCAGCACCGCCAGCGCGACTTTCATCAGAAAGCCGACCGAGTTGTCCTTGGCATACTCCGAGCCGTCGTAGAAATGCGGCGCGGCTGCGTGGGTGGGAGTGGGGGTGGAAGAATTCATGCCGTGCAGTTTATTGCTTAGGCAATTACTGCCTGAGTTGTTTTTTGATACCCGATTTGGCGAAGGGGTTTTGTCGGGCGGGGCATGGCAAACCGGTTCTTCATGCTGACGGCATCCGGCTTACCATGCCTCGCTGAACGTTCAGTTTGCCGCCAAAGCCATGGATCGTGCCCCTGATTTCGCCGCTTCACTCCAGCAGACTTTCAGCGTGCTGCGCGCGGCGTTCGACGCCGCGCCCTATCCCGACTGGACGCTGCGACGCGACCGGCTGCGACGACTGCAGGCCTTGCTGCGCACTCATGCGGCCGAGTTCGCCGAGGCTATCGATGCCGATTTCGGCGGCCGCCCGCCGCCCGAAACCGGCATGCTCGAACTCGTGCCCAGCCTGACGGGCATCGCCGATGCGCTCAAGCACGGCAAAGGCTGGATGCGTCCGCGCGCCGCCTCCGTTTCACGCTGGTTTTTTCCCGCCCGAGCGCGAGTGCTGCCCCAGCCGCTGGGCGTGGTGGGCATCATTGCGCCGTGGAACTACCCGCTGGTGCTGGCCGTGGCGCCGCTGACGGCGGCGCTGGCCGCGGGCAACCGGGCGATGGTCAAGCTCTCCGAGTTCACGCCCACGTTCAGCGCGGTGTTCGCGCAACGGGCCGGGCAGACCTTTGCGCCCGACGAAGTAGCGGTGGTGCAGGGCGATGCAGAAATCGGCGCGGCTTTCAGCGCCTTGCCGTTCGACCACCTGTTGTTCACCGGCTCCACCGGGGTGGGCAGGCGCGTCATGGCGGCGGCTGCGGCCAACCTCACCCCGGTCACGCTGGAACTCGGCGGCAAATCGCCCGCAGTCATCACGCCGGGCTACGATCTGGCGCATGCGGCCCAGCGCATCATCTACGGCAAGCTGCTCAACGCCGGGCAGACCTGCATCGCGCCCGACTATGTGCTCGTGCCGCGCGCGCAGCAGTCTGACTGGGTTGCCGCCTGCCGCGCTGCGGCGCAAAAACTCTATCCCGACGGCCTGCGCAGCCCCGACTACACCAGCATCATCGACCATCGCCAATACAGTCGTCTGCTCGGCCTGCTGGGCGAAGCCCGCGCCGCCGGGGCGCAGGTGCATGCCCTGTTCGACGGCGTGCAGGCCGACGATCTGCGTCACCGCCTCGCGCCCGCGCTGGTGTGCGACGCCCCGTCTACGGTGCGCTTGATGAACGAAGAAATCTTCGGCCCGCTGCTGCCCGTGGTGGCCTATGACGATCTGGCGCAAGCGCTGGCCCACCTACGCAGCCAGCCGCGCCCGCTGGCGCTGTACTGGTTCGACCACGACCGCCAGCGCACCGCCGATGCCCTGCTGCACACCCATGCCGGCGGCGTGACGGTCAACGACACCTTGCTGCACTTCGCGCAAGACGAGTTGCCCTTTGGCGGCGTTGGGGCATCTGGCATGGGCAGCTATCACGGCCGCTGGGGATTCGATACCTTCAGCAAGCTCAAGCCCGTACTGTTTCAGACGCGGTTCTCTGGCGTCGGCCTGGCCGCGCCGCCCTACGGGCCGCGTACCCGCTGGCTGATGAAGTTTATGGGGAGGCTGTGATGCGCAGGCGCTGGGTCGAGCAATTTGCGGTTATCGTGGCGCTGTGCGCCGTTGCGGGTACGGCGAACGCGCAAGGCGCACCCGAACCCTTGCCAGCCACCGGCGCCAGCGATGTGGCCCGCACGGTGACGCCCGGGTTTCGCTTTGCCGCCCCCGTGCAGGCGGTCGCCATCACGGCAGACCGCTTGTTGTTGCTCGCTCCGGACGGGGTTGCGGTACGCGGTCTGGTGCGCACCTCGGGCGACCGCGCGGTGTTCGAGCCCACCGTGCCTTTGGTTGGCTGCACCACCTACACCCTCTTGCTGAATGCGCCAGAGCGCGTGCGCAGCCGCTTCACCACGGCGTGCAGCGCATGGAGTGCGCCCGTGCAGATCGACGACAGCCGTACAGCGCACAAAGTGGATCTGCCCGTCAGCGGCGCGCAAGTAGCGGCAACGGCCGATGGTGGCTTTGTCGCCGTGTGGTTTCAGGATGATGCGGGCCGCCGCGCCATTCTGGCCACGCGCTTCAATCCAGACACGCAGGCCTGGAGCCGCCCGCAAGCCATCGACCTGCAAGGGCCGCAAGCCGGGGCATCGAGCATTCCCGCCATCACGGCGGATCGCCAGGGCCGCCTCACCGTCGTGTGGTTTCAGGCGGTAGATGGTCGCAACGCCGTATTTGCGGCGCGCAGCGATGGCAGCGCGTGGCAGGCCCCGCAGCGGCTCGATCAACCTGCGCTGCCCGGCAACGCTACCAATCCCCAACTCGCCGCCGACGCCGCGGGCAATGTCACCGTGGTCTGGCAGCAGCCCAACGGCTATCACACCGCCATCTATGCGGCCCACTGGCAACAGGCAGCGCTGCGCTGGCTGCCCGCGCAGCCCGTTGATCGCGGCCCTGCCAATGCCTACAACCCGGTGATCGCCGCCACGCCTCAAGGGCGCGTGGTGGCCGCTTGGCAGCAGGGGGCTTCCGGGCGCGAGGCGGTGTTTGCCGCGGCGTTGCAGCCTTCCGGG
>CALBRU010000385.1 GCA_937927695.1 uncultured Thiomonas sp.
TCCCATCATCTCCGGCGGCATGAATGCGCTGCGTCTGCCAGGGTTCTTCGAGAATCTGGGCCACGGCAACGTGATCAACACCGCGGGCGGCGGCTCCTACGGCCACATCGACTCGCCTGCGGCTGGCGCCAAGTCGTTGCGCCAGGCCTATGAGTGCTGGAAGGCCGGAGCCGATCCGATCGAGTACGCCAAGGAGCACAAAGAGTTCGCGCGCGCATTCGAATCCTTCCCGGGCGATGCCGACAAGCTCTTCCCGGGCTGGCGTGAGAAGCTGGGCGTCCACAAGTAAGCCGCTCCTGACGACGTCCGGGTTTGGCGTCGTTTGGCGTCGTTTGGCGTCGTTTGGCGTCGGTCGTTTGGCGTCGTTTTTGAAGGTTTCAGCGCCCCCGGTTTCACGGGGGCGTGTTGTTTTGAAGGTGGACGCATGAGCATTGACGCGCAGCAGTACCGGGTTCAAGTAGAGCCCTATTACCAACCGCAGGGTCGCGAGGTGGCCTTGTTTGAGGCTGCCTACCGCAATCGCTTGCCGGTCATGGTCAAGGGACCGACCGGCTGTGGCAAATCGCGCTTTGTCGAGCACATGGCGTGGCGGCTGGGCAAGCCGCTCATCACCGTGGCTTGCAACGAAGACATGACGGCGAGCGATCTGGTCGGACGTTATCTGCTCGAAGGCGGCGGCACGCGCTGGCTCGATGGGCCGCTGACGACCGCCGCGCGCATCGGCGCGATCTGCTACCTCGACGAAATCGTCGAGGCGCGTCAGGACACCACCGTGGTCATCCATCCACTAACCGACCACCGCCGCACCCTGCCTCTCGACAAGAAGGGCGAGCTGATTGCCGCGCATCCCGATTTTCAGTTGGTGATTTCGTACAACCCGGGCTACCAGTCGCTGATGAAGGATCTGAAGCAGTCCACCAAACAGCGTTTCACCGCCTTCGATTTCGACTACCCCGAGGCCGACCTCGAAACCACCATTCTGTGCAAGGAAAGCGGCCTCGACGCCGAAACAGCCGCCAAGCTGGTGAAAATCGGTCACGCCGCGCGCAATCTCAAGGGGCACGGTCTCGACGAGGGCATTTCCACACGCCTTATGGTGTACGCCGCTCAGTTGATCCGGGACGGCGTTGTTGCGGGCGACGCCTGCCGCATGGCGCTGGTGCGCCCCATCACCGACGATGCCGACATTCGCCAGACGCTCGATCACGCCATCGACGTGACCTTCGCCTGAGCGCGGCAAACCAAGCCGACCCATGGCGAGCGATGCCCTCATGGACGAGTCGATGCGCGCCAGTTGGGCGCGGCTCGACACGCGCTTTCCTCTCGTGGAAGCGATCTTCCCGGCCTGCATGGCCGATGCCCAAGGCGCGCTCACGCCCGATGGGCTGAACGCCTTCCTCGAAGCGGGCCGCATCATCGGCAAACTGGGGCGGGGCGCCGAGCCTTTGCTGGCCTTTCTGGAAGCCTGGCCGTCCACCGCCCGCGCCGTGGGTGAAGACCTGCTGGCGCCCGTGATGACCGTGGTGCAAGGACTGCAAAAGTCGCCCAACGGTCGGGCCATCACGCCCTTTTTGCAGACCCTGGCCCCCGTGGCGCAGCGCCTGCAGGCGGGCGAGCAACTCCAGCACTATCTCGATCTCACGCTCGACCTGATGGCGCGCACCACGCGCTCCATCCACGGCTTTCACACCACCTATCCCAGCCCAGGTCTACCGGATTTTTTCAATCAGGCGCCGACCTTGCTGGCCCAGCTCGACATCGGCGGCTTGCGGCGCTGGGTCGATTACGGCGTGCGCAACTATGCCACCCATCCCGAACGGCAAAAAGATTACTTCAGCCTGCAATCGGCCGACGCGCGCGCCGTGCTGCAGCGCGAGCGCCACGGCACGCTGCTGGTGGATGTAGAGCGCAATCTCGATCTGTATCTGCGCGCTTTGTGGCGCGATGGCGATCTGCTGATCCCTTACTCCAGCGCCTTCGACGAACTGCGCAAGCCGGTTCCCTATTACGACCCGCTGGGCATTCGTCTGCCTGATGTGCAAAACGATGCTTGCGGTGTGTCGGGCCTCGATCGTTACCGGGCGATGCTCGCCCACATGGTCGGCCACCGCCGCTGGTCCACCCCGCAGATTGCCGACAACTGGAGCCCGTTTCAGCGTATGGCCGTCGAACTTTTCGAGGACTGCCGGGTTGAAACTCTGCTGATCCGCGAATACCCCGGGCTGCGTCGGCTGTTTCTCGCCCTGCATCCCCGGCCTGTCGAAGAGGCCTGCAATCCCGAGACCACCTCCTGCCTGCGCCACCGTCTGGCGATGTTGTCGCGGGCGCTGCTCGACCCCGAGCACGGCTACCGAGACGCCGATCTCAACGCCTTCGTCGCTCGTTTTCACGCGCTGATGGCGCAGGGTGCATCGTCCACTCCCGACATCGCCGCGCTGGCTCTGGCCTATGTGGCGAAAACCCGCCGCCAGAGCGACCAGCTTGCCAAAGTGCACTTCGACGACACGGTCATCGACTACCGCGACGACAACCGGCATCTTTGGCGCTTCATCGAAGAAGGGGACGAGGAGGAGAGTTTTGACGAAACCCGCCGCAACGATGCGCAAGACGATTTGCAGCGCCTGCCGCCGCGGCACTATCCCGAATGGGACTATCACAGCCAGACCTATCGGCCCGACTGGGTCAGCGTGTACGAGGGTTTGCATCCTTCCGCACAGGCGGGCGACATCGACCGCTTGCTGCAAAAACACGCCCCGCTGGCCAAGCGCCTGCAAAGACTGCTGGAACTGCTCAAGCCGCAGGACAAGGTGCGCATCCGCTATCAGGAAGAGGGCAGCGAACTCGATCTCGACGTGGCCATCCGTTCGCTGATCGATTTCAAGGCAGGCTCCACCCCCGATCCGCGCATCAATCTGAGTCACCGCACCAACGGGCGCGATATTGCCGTGACCCTGCTGCTCGATCTCTCCGCCTCGCTCAACGACAAGGTGAAAGGCTCGGAGCAGACCATCCTCGAACTCTCGCAGGAAGCCGTCTCGCTGCTCGCCTGGGCGATAGAGCGCTTGGGCGATCCGCTGGCGATCGCCGGTTTTCAGTCCAACACCCGGCACGAAGTGCGCTACCTGCACATCAAGGGCTTTGGTGAGCCGTGGGGCAATGAAGTCAAGGCGCGCCTCGCGGCGATGCAGGCCAACTACTCCACCCGCATGGGGGCGGCGCTGCGGCACGCCGCCCACTCGCTGCGCGCGCGCAAGAGCGACAAAAAGCTGCTGCTCGTTCTCACCGATGGCGAACCCGCCGATATCGACGTGCAAGACGAACGCCTGCTCATCGAAGACGCCCGCCAGGCAGTGCGGGAACTCGAACGCGACGGCCTCTTCACTTACTGCATCAGCCTTGACCCGCGCGCCGATGCCTATGTGTCCGATATTTTTGGCCGCCGTTACACCGTGATCGACCACATCGAGCGCCTGCCCGAGAGATTGCCGGAAGTGTTCCTGGCGCTGACCAAATAGGGCGGAACTTGCGCGGAAGTCGCGCGCGCCGAGCGGCCCATTCAAACCCTCGCCCCGGCACAGAGTAGGGGGGCTGTGGACAATACTGCCTGTTCCAACCCCGCTCATTCACTCCACGATCTATCTCTATGCAATCCTTGCGACAGCTTTGGCGTGACTGGCGCAGCGGCGAACTGCGACTTTTGTTTTTTTCGCTGGTGCTGGCCGTGGCCGCGTTGTCGGCGGTGGGCTTCGTGGCTCAGCGGTTGCAGGGCGCGTTGGTGCGCGACGCCGCGCAACTGATCGGCGGCGATGTGGTGATCGTCAGCGATCATCCGCTCAAGCCGCTCTATTTGCAGCACGCGCAGGCGCAGGGGCTGCGCTCTATGCAGACGGCGGTATTCCCCAGCATGGCGCTCGACGTCACGGGTGACCGCACCCGGCTGGTCTCGCTCAAGGCGGTAGGCGCGCATTACCCCTTGATCGCGCAGGTGGTGCTGCGCGACGGGCTGCAGGCCCCGGAGGTGTCGCGCAGCGGGCCGCCCGAGCCCGGTACGGTTTGGGTGAATGCCAGTGTGCTCGGCGCTCTGCGGCTGCAGGTGGGTGATCTGTTGCAGTTGGGCAATACGCGGTTGCGCATTGCGGCCATTCTGGTGCGCGAGCCTGATTCCGGCGCGGGCTTCATCAATTTCGCTCCGCGGGTGATGATGAATCGCGCCGATCTGCCCTCTACCGGGCTGATCCAGCCCGCCAGCCGGGTGACTTATCGCCTCGCGCTGTCTGGGCCATCGCAGGCAGCAGCCGCCTACGCCAAGTGGGCGCAGGAGCAGATTCGCCAAACCGCCGCGCGCGGCATGCGGGTGGAAACCGTGGCCGACAGCGGTCCGGCGCAAGAACAGACGCTCAAGCGCGCGTCTGATTTTCTGCATCTGGTGGCGCTGATCACCGCGCTCATGGCCGCTGTGGCGGTGGCGCAGTCGGCGCGCGACTTTGCGCGCCGACGCTTGCAGCCCTGCGCGGTGTTCAAGGCCTTGGGGCTGCGTCAGGGCGTTTTGCTCCGTCGCTACGCCGCCGAGTTTGTCTGGCTGGGCGGCTTTGCGGCGGCGCTGGGGGTGTTGCTCGGACTGGCGGTGCAGGCGGCGATGATCGGGCTGCTGCACGGGCTGATTCAGGTTCAGGTGCGCGAGCTGCCCGCGCCCGGATGGGCGCCCGCGTTGTTCGCCGGAGCGACGGGCATGGTGCTGCTGCTGGCTTTCGGTCTGCCCTCGATTCTGCAGTTGGCGCGCGTACCGCCCCTGGCGGTGCTGCGGCGCAGTTTGGGCCGTCTGCAGTCCGCGCCGTTCATCACGGTGCTGGCAGGCGTGGGGGCATTCGGCCTGTTGCTGTGGCTGCAGGCCGGTGACCTTCGCCTGGGGCTGATTGCCGCGGGTGGTTTCATCGGCCTGACGCTGGTGTTCGCCTTGCTGGCCTGGCTGATGATGCGGGGACTCAAACGCTGGGTACGCGGCCATGCGGCGTCATCCGTCGTCACTGGCGGTTTGATGCAGATGGCCGCGCGCCAGTTGGCCACCCGGCCCTGGAGCGCGGTGATTCAGATCACGGCGCTGAGTCTGGGTTTGTTTGCGCTGGTGTTGCTGGTGCTCATGCGCACCAGTCTGATCGACGCCTGGCGTGCCTCCATTCCCGCCAACGCGCCCGACCGCTTTGTCATCAACATCCAACCTGCGCAGACCCAGGATTTTCTGGCAGCGCTGCGCCGCGATGGCGTGAACCACGAAGACTGGTATCCCATGCTGCGCGGCCGACTGGTGGCCATCAACGAAAAGCCGGTCTTTGGACGCGACTACGACAGCACACGCGCCCGCGATCTGATCGACCGTGAGTTCAATCTTTCTGCCAGTGCCACCCTGCCCAAGGCCAATACCCTGGTCGCAGGCGACTGGAACGAGACCGCCGGGCCCGATGCCAAAGGCCTGTCGGTGGAGCAGGGCATCGCCAAAACCCTCGGCTTCAAACTCGGCGACACCCTGACTTTCGACATTGCAGGCCAGCGCGTGACCGCGCCCATCACCAGCGTGCGGCATGTTGACTGGAGTTCCATGCATGCCAACTTCTTCGTGCTGCTGCCGCAGGCGATGCTCAAAAACCAGCCCGTGACCTATCTGGCCGCCTATCGCGCGCCCGGAGACGCGCAGCGCATGGACGACACCCTGGTGCGGCAGTTTCCCAATCTCACCGTGGTTGATGTGGGCAGCCTGCTCGCGCATTTACGCAAGCTGGTCGAGCAGGTCATCACTGCCGTGCAGTTTTTGTTTTTGTTCGCCCTGGCGGCCGGGCTGGCCGTGCTCGCCGCTTCGCTGGCGTTGTCGCGGCAGGACCGCTCGCGCGAAATGGCGGTGTGGCGCGCGCTGGGTGCCTCTTCGCAGTTGCTGCGGCGTATGGCCTTGGTGGAAACGATGTGGGTCGGCGCGCTGGCCGGGCTGCTCGGCGCCGCCGGGGCGGCGGCGGTGAGCGCCGCTCTGGCGCACTGGGTGTTTTTGTTTCCCTGGCAGCCGCCTTGGTGGCTCTGGCCCGCGGCCATGCTGGCGGCCTCCATACTGGCGATGGCGGCCGGGTGGTGGAGTCTGCGCGATGTGCTGCGCCGGCCGCCGGGTCAGAGTTTGCGCACCTTGAATTGAAAATGAGCTGAAAATCCTTTGCCGCTTTGCGGGACGATTGATTGCAGATTGACCTGAGGCAAGTTCTGCCGGGGCGCATCTCCCATAATCGCGATTCTTTTGTTTCAGCCTTGTTTGCAAACTGCTCCGCTCCATGTCAGAAACCATCGCCATCACACCCGCCGCACCTGTCCCCCAACCGGTTTCCAGCACGCCTTACCAGCGCCTCGGCGGCGCGGAGGGCGTGCGTCGGCTGGTGGATCATTTCTACGACCTGATGGATCTGGAGCCGCAATATGCCGATCTGCGGGCCATGCATCCCACGAATTCCGAAGAAACGCGGGAGAAGCTCTACCTGTTTCTCAGCGGCTGGCTGGGCGGGCCCGATCTGTATTCCCCGCAATATGGGCATCCGCGCCTGCGTATGCGTCACTTTCCCTACGCCATCGGCACCAAGGAGCGCGACGAGTGGATGGCCTGCATGGTGCAGGCACTCAACGAAGTCGAGATGGACGACACACTGCGCCGCCAGTTGCACGAAGCCTTCGCCGGTACGGCCGACTGGATGCGCAACAAAGCCGAGCCCGGCAATATGCCGGCCGGCAATGTGGTGCATGGTTGACTGTGAGGCGTAACTGAGCACGCCGCTCTCCGCTATCAGATGGCGTGTTTGTAGATGGCGTGCTAGTTTTAAGCGTTGTTTCAACCACCGCGTTCAGTGCGCCGCGCCGAGCGCAGCAGCACCACCAGAGCGCCGGCGCCGCCATCGCTGGGCCGGGCCTGCACATAGGCCATTACTTCATCGCGCTGCATCAGCCAGCTTCGCACCTTGTGTTTGAGCACCGGCTCGCGCAAGGGCGAACTCAGCCCCTTGCCGTGGATCACCCGCACGCAGCGCCAATCGCGCTGTAGTGCGGTGCGCAAAAACTGACCCAGCGCTTCGCGCGCCTCGTCGCGGCGCAGACCGTGCAGGTCGATTTCGTTCTGGATCGTCCAGTGCCCCCGGCGCAACTTGCGCAGGGTGTCCGATCCCACGCCTTCTCGCCGCCAGGAGAGGGCGGCGTCGGTCTCCAACAAATGATCCAGATCGAGCTCGTCGGACATTGCCTCTAACAGCACCGACCGTTCGTCGCGCAGCGATTGGTGCGGTATGGGTTTGGGCGGCGCGGGCTGCAATCCTGGCGGGGGGGGGTGCATCGATGCCTCTAGGACCTTGGCGCCCGCTGTAGCCGCG
>CALBRU010000386.1 GCA_937927695.1 uncultured Thiomonas sp.
AATGGACGTGGTCGGCATCGGCAAAATTGAGGACATCTTCTGCCATCGCGGCGTGGCTCCAGCCGCAACGCTGTCTTCGGTCCAACTGGGCGACTGGAATGTCGGCGCTGCACAGGCCTTGATTGCGCGCATCGTCGAACGCAACAAGCTGCCCGAAGCCCTGGTGGCGCGGCTGATCGGCCGGGCGCAATACAGCGCCGCGGTGGCCCGGCTCATTCTGCCGGGGCCGCCGGGCAAGAAAAACTGGCGGGTGTACCGCAGCCGCTTTCTCGACAGTCTGCGCATCGGCGCGGGCAGCGACTTCATGCAGGAATTCGGCGTGTGGTTCCAGCGAGCGCAGGAGCGCTACGGCGTGCCGCCGCACATCATCGCGGGCATCCTCGGGGTGGAGACGATCTATGGCCGCAATATGGGCAACTTCCGCGTGGTCGATGCGCTCTCGACCCTGGCGCTGCGTTACCCCGCGCAGGCGCCGCGCGACCGCAGCGCGTACTTCGGCGTGCAGCTCGGTGATTTTTTCCAGTGGTGCGCGCAAGACGCACGCAACCCGCTGCAGGTGCGCGGCTCGTATGCGGGGGCCATCGGCATGCCGCAGTTCATGCCCGAGAGCATCCTGAAATATGCGGTGGACTTCGACCACGGCGGCGGCATCGACCTGATCAACGACCCCGCAGACGCCATCGGCTCGGTCGCCAGCTACCTGGCGGCCAAGGGCTGGGTGCGCGGCCAGCCTGCGCACTTCCCCTTGCAACTGCCGCCCGATCTGCCGCAAGCCAGTCTCGACACCTTGCTCGGGCCCGACATCACGCCGACCTTCACCGCCGACCAGCTCGTGGCGATGGGCCTGCCGCTGCTGCCGCAGGCCCGCGCCTATGCGGGCAAGCTGGCCATGGTGCAACTGCCCAATGCGGACGCCGCGCCCGACTATGTGCTGGGCACGGACAATTTTTATGTCATCACCCGCTACAACCAGTCGGCGTTTTACGCGCTGGCGGTCATCGAGCTGGGCGAGGTGGTGGCCGCTGCGGCAGCGGCCACCGCCTCATAAGAAAAGCCGGACGGCCTCAGTCCTGAGGCGTGGCGCTGAGCTGGCGGATTCCCGCGAGCACGATGGCGCTGAGCTCAGCCACATCCTGCCCGTAGCGGCGCGCGGCGTTCAGCTCGCCCAGATCGAGCGCGGCCTTGGCCTGGCGCGCGAGTTCATGGATTTCGGCATGTTGCTCCAGCAGCAGCGCGTAGCGCGGGTCGCGGCCGTAATACAGCCGCCCTTGACCGTTGAGCCACAAACCGAGGTGACACTGATTTTCCGCCGCCACATCGAGCACATGGTCGGGAAACGGCACCTCGCCGCGCACCGCCTGCTGCAGCCGTTCCACCCGGCGTAGCTGCGCCACCTCGACTTCGTGCGGAAACTCGGTGGCGCGCAGATTGGCCTTGGGCCGCACCCAGGTCTGCACCCAGGTGGCCACGGCGTCGGCGGGTAGCGGGCGGGCAATGGCGTAGCCCTGCGCCAGGGTGCAGTTCATCGCCGCCAGCACCGACAGATGCTCCAGCGTTTCGGCGCCTTCGCCAATGACTTCCAGCCCGAGCAGATTGGCCGCAGTGACCACGGCGGAGACGATGGCGAAGTCTTTCGGGTCGTTGACCATGTCGCGCACGAACGACTGGTCGATCTTGATCGATTGCGCCGGAAGCTGCTGCAAGTAAGTGAGCGAGGCCGCGCCGGTGCCGAAGTCGTCGAGCGCAACGCTCAGGCCAAGATCCTGGCAGCTTTGCAAAATCTGCCGCGCCTGCTCCAGATTGCGCAGCGGAGCCGACTCGGTGACCTCGAGCATCAGCCCGCTTGCGGGAAACCCGGGATGGTTGTGCAGCGCCTGATGCAGATCGTCCAGAAACTCGGGCGCCAGAAGATGCTCAGCGCTGATGTTGACGGCGATATGCAGTTCCAAGCCCTCGGCGCGCCATTGCACGCCCTGGGTCAGCGCCTGGTCGAGCACGAAGCGACCAATGGCGCGCGCCAGCCGACCATGATCGAGCACGCTGGCAAAGTCGGCCGCCACCATTTGCCCGCCCTGTTCGGTCTGCAGGCGCAGCAAGGCTTCGACACCCACCACCGCGGGCCGCGCCGGGTCTCCACCGATAGCCACGATGGGCTGGTAATTGAGCGACAGCCGCCCTTGCTGCAAGGCGGTCTCCACGCTTTCGAGCAGATTTTTTTGGCGCTGCGCCTCGCGCTCGAAATCGGGCTTGAAGCGCAGGTAGCGATCTCGCCCCGCAGCCTTGGCGGCATAGAGCGCCAGATCGGCGCGGCGCAGCAAGGTCTCGGCATCACCGCCGTCCTGAGGATAAAGTGCGCAGCCCAAACTCACCGAAATCGACGCCTGCCGACCCACGCCCAGATCGAAGGGCTGGCGCAGCGCCGAGAGGATGCGCTGCGCCGCCGCCTCGGCCGCGATTTCGCCGCTGCCCAGCCCTTCCGTCAGCAGCACGGCGAATTCGTCCCCGCCCATGCGGGCCATGACCTCACCTTCGCGCAGGATGGTCTGCAAACGCTGCGCGGTTTCGCGCAACAAAGCATCGCCGGCCGAGTGCCCATAGGCATCGTTGACTTGTTTGAAGCCATCGAGATCGAGCAGGAGCAGGCCGAATTCGCCCTGACGTCTCCAGGCGGTTTCAAGCGCCACCTGGAGCCGCTCGCGCAATAGCGCGCGGTTGCCGACCGCCGTGAGCGGATCGGTGATAGCCAGGGTACGCAGCCGCTGCTGCTGAACCTGCGCCAGCGCCTGTTCGCGGCCGATCTGGCCCGTGGCGTAGCGATACAGCACGGTGAGCAGCAGCAACAGCAGCAACAGCCCCACCATCGGCGGCCAGATGGTGTGCAGGTATTGCGTCCACAGCAGACTGCCTGGCACCGAAACCGCCACCGCCAGATCGGGATAGCCCGGCAACCGCTGCCAACTGCCGATACGCATCGAACCGTCCGCTGCGACCCAGCCGTTGTAATGCGCACTAGGGGTCGCCGGCTGATTGGTCAAAGACTGGGCGAATACCCCGGTCTGCGGCTTGGAGAAGAACGACGCTTCTTTGGGTGCTGGCCAGCGGGCGAGCACATAGCCATCGTTGCGCGCCAGCACGGCGGCAATTCCGCTGTAAGGCAGCGCCGTGTTCGCCAGGGTTTGTTGCAGAAAAGCCTGGGTACTGACCGCGGCAATGACGTAGAACGCCGGATGCGTCTGCCCCGCGGGTATCTCGCGCACCAGCGGGATCACCCATTTACCCAACAGCGGACCGATCAGGGGGCGACCGATGATGAGCTTGTTTTTCTGCGGCTGGGCGCGCAGGCGCGCCAGCGCATGCAGCAAATCGGGATAGTGCTGCAGATCGGGGAGTTTGTCCGAG
>CALBRU010000387.1 GCA_937927695.1 uncultured Thiomonas sp.
CGCTGGCCAAGGTGGAGAAGCACATCAGCGACGCCACCAGCAAAGGCGCGCGCATGGTGGTGGGCGGCAAGCGGGTGGAGACCGGCCCCAATGCCGGACGGTTCTTCCAGGCCACCGTGCTGGCTGATGTGACGAGCGACATGCTCTGCGCCAGAGAGGAAACCTTCGGCCCGGTGGCACCGGTGTTTCGCTTCAAGACCGAAGAGGAAGCCATCATCGCAGCCAACGCCACCGAGTTCGGCCTGGCCTCCTACTTCTACAGCCGTGACGTGGGCCGCATCTTCCGCGTGGCCGAAGCGCTGGAATACGGCATGGTCGGCATCAACACCGGCCTGATGTCCAACGAAGTCGCGCCGTTCGGCGGTGTGAAGCAATCCGGCCTGGGCCGCGAAGGCTCGCATCACGGCATCGACGAATATGTCGAAATGAAATATCTCTGCCTCGGTGATTTGGACAAGTAAAGCCAGCCAGCGAGGCCGGTCACTCCGCGCTCAATCCAGCCCCGCCAGCACCCGGACATGTTCGGCCACGCTGCGGCCCAGGGCGCTGAGGTTGTAGCCGCCTTCCAGGCAGGAGACGATGCGGCCTTCGCACTGCGCCTCGGCAAAGTCGACCAGTTGGCGGGTGATCCAGGCATAGTCGGCCTCCACCAGGCCCATCTGGCCCATATCGTCTTCGCGGTGGGCGTCGAAGCCGGCGCTGATGAACAGCATCTGCGGGGCGAACGCGCGCAGCCGCGGTAGCCACTGTTCGGTGACGATGTGGCGTACCCCGTCGCCCTTGGTGTAGGCCGGAACGGGGACGTTGACCATATTCGGCTGCTTGCCTTCCACGCCGCTGTAGGGGTAGAAGGGGTGCTGGAAGAAGCTCACCATCAGCACCCGTTCATCGCCCCGGAAAATGTCTTCGGTGCCGTTGCCGTGGTGCACATCGAAATCGACGATGGCTACCCGCTCCAGCCCGCGCACATCGAGCGCGTGGCGTGCGGCAATGGCGACATTACCGAGAAAACAGAACCCCATCGCCTGATCGCGGGTGGCATGATGGCCGGGCGGACGGATGGAGCAGAAGGCGTTGTGCAGATGGCCGTCGATGACGGCATCGGTCGCGCTGATGGCCGCACCGGCGGCGCGCAGCGCGGCTTGCCAGGTATGCGGATTCATCATCGTGTCCGCGTCGATCCACTCATGCCCCTGCTCGAAATCACCGCGCTTTTTGAGGTCGGCGACATACAGCGCCGAATGCGCGCGCTCAACGTCCTCCAGGCTGGCGGGCGGCGCGTCGTCGTGGCGTTCGAGCCAGGGCGCAATCTGCGCGGCGATCAGCCGGTCTTCAATGGCGGCGAGGCGCTGAGGGCATTCGGGATGGTCTGCCCCCATTTCGTGCAGGGTGCAGTCGGCATGGGTGTAGAAGCCGGTTGTCATGGTTCTTGTCTCCTGCGGCATATCCCCAGATTCGGGGGCACGCACGTCGTCCTCGTAGCATAGTGCGCTGTCGCCTCCCACTCCGCCGCTCGTGAAAACCCCAGCCCTGCCCAGTCTGCTCGACCAGCTCGAAACCATTATCAAAGGCAAGCGCCCGCAGGTGGAACTCGCCGTGTGTTGCCTGCTGGCCAGCGGTCATCTGCTCATCGAAGATCTGCCAGGGGTGGGCAAGACCACGCTGGCCCATGCCCTGGCCGCCACGCTGGGGCTGCAGTACGCCCGCGCGCAGTTCACTTCCGACCTCATGCCGGGCGATCTGCTGGGCATTTCGGTGTTCGACCGCAACCGCAGCGAGTTCGTGTTTCACCCCGGCCCGGTGTTTTCGCAAGTGCTGCTGGCCGACGAAATCAACCGCGCCGGGCCGAAGGTGCAAAGCGCCCTGCTCGAAGCGATGGAAGAGCGCCAGGTGAGTGTGGACGGACAGACGCGCCGCCTGCCCGAACCGTTTTTCGTCATCGCCACGCAAAACCCGTTCGACCAGCTCGGCACCTATGCCCTGCCCGAGTCGCAGCTCGACCGCTTTCTGCTGTGCATCTCGCTGGGCTATCCCAGCCGCGCCGCCGAGCGCGCCCTGCTCGAAGGCCGCGACCGGCGCGAGCTGATCGCAGAGTTGCATCCCGTGCTGACCCCCGAGCGCTTGATCGAACTGCAGCGACAGGCGCAGGCCGTGCACGCCGCGCCCGCCCTGCTCGACTATGTGCAGGAGCTGCTCACGCAGACACGCAACGGGCGCTGGTTCATCGAAGGGCTGAGCCCGCGCGCCGGTCTGGGCCTGCTGCGCGCCGCCAGGGCCTGGGCGCTGCTGCAGGGCCGCGACTACCTCATTCCCGACGACGTGCAGCAAGTCCTGCCGTTCGTTGCCGCGCACCGCTTGCGCACCCTCGACAGCCCCACGGTCAACCGCGCCGCCTCGCTGCAGGCGGTGCAATCGCTGCTGGAACACGTCCCGGTGTAAGGCTCGCGCCAAGCCGAGATCATGCACTACGTCGATACCGCCCTGCCCCAGCCCGCCGCACCGAACACCCTGCGCGACGCCTTCGCGCAGCGCTTCGATGCCTGGGCGCTGTCGCGCCATCCGGCGGGCGTCAGCACGCGGCTGACGCACCGCAATGTTTACATCCTGCCCACCCGCACTGGCTGGTTTTTCGCCCTGCTGCTGCTGGTCTTGCTGGTGCTGAGCATCAACTACCAGCTCAATCTCGGCTATCTGCTCACCTTCCTGCTGGCGGGCAGCGCGATGATGGCCATGCATGTCACCCACAACAATCTTCGCGGCCTGCAGCTCACCGCGCGGCCACCCGAAGGCCTGCTGCACCAGGGCCAGAGCGCCCGCCTCGGCCTGCTGCTGCAAGGCGGCGCACGCGACCGCTGGGGTCTGGCGCTGCGCCCGGCAGGCACCCAGGCTTCGCCGCCCGCGCCGCAAAAAAAGGCCCGCCGCAAGGCATCCAAGGCGCCCTACCCCTGGGCCTACGCCGACTGCGCCCGCAGCAGTGAAACCGCTCTCACCTTGAGCTGGACGCCGCCGCGCCGCGGCCTGCTGGCCTGGCCTTTGCTCACCGTCGAAAGTTATTACCCGCTGGGCGTCTGGACGGCATGGAGCCGCTGGCAGCCGCAGGTCGAGCTGCTCGTACTGCCCGCCGCCGAGCATCCTGCCCCGCCCCTGCCGCCCGCCCGCCCCACGCCGGGCAACGGCCCGGCGCTTGCGCGCGGCGGCGGTGAAACCGATGGCGTGCGCGCCTACCGCACCGGCGATTCGCTGCGGCATGTGCTGTGGAAAAAATTCGCCCGCAGCGACGAACTCATCAGCCGCGACACCGCCCAGCCGCAGGCCCGCGCCGAACTCTGGCTCGACTTCGCCACGCTGCCCGTCCAGCTC
>CALBRU010000388.1 GCA_937927695.1 uncultured Thiomonas sp.
CCGATTCTGGTGGCTGGCCCGGCGGTCACCGCCCCGGGCATAGAACGCTTCGGCCTGCGGTTGGAGCAGGGGCGCGACTTCGACGTGGTCAACACCGACCACGATGAACGCTACCGCGACTTCTGGCAGACCTATCACCAGTTGGCAGGCCGCAAGGGCGTGACCCCGGCGATGGCAAAGATCGAAATGCGCCGGCGCCTGACCCTCATCAGTTCCATGATGCTGCACAAGGGCGAAGCCGACGGCATGCTCTGCGGCACTTGGGGCAATACCCATATCCACCTGCACTACATCGATCAGGTCATCGGCCGCCGCCCCGGCGCCAAGGTGTATGCGGCGATGAACGTGCTGGTGTTGCCCGGTCGGCAGGTGGCATTGGTCGATACCCACGTCAACATCGACCCCAGCGCCGATGAAATTGCCGAAATCACCTGCATGGCGTCGCAGGAATTGCGCCGCTTCGGCATCGTTCCCAAGGCGGCCTTGCTGTCGCATTCCAATTTTGGCTCCTCTGCGGCGCCCAGCGCGCTGAAAATGCGCGAGGCGCTCGCCCTGCTGCGCGAGCGCGAACCCGATCTGGAAGTCGATGGCGAAATGCAGGGCGACACTGCGGTCGATCCGGTCTTGCGCGCCAGCCTGATGGTCGATTCCGCCCTCAGCGGCGAAGCCAATCTGCTGGTGTTCCCCAATCTAGACGCGGCCAATATCTCCTACAACCTGCTCAAGGCCACCGCGGGCAACAACATCGCCATCGGCCCCGTTTTGCTGGGGGCGGCCAAGCCGGTGCACATCCTCACCGCTTCCAGCACCGTGCGTCGCATCGTCAACATGACGGCGCTCACCGTCGCCGAGGCCAATCTTTGAGCGCCCCAGGGCCGGGCACTCCCCACCCCAACCCTCCCCACAAGTGGGGAGGGAGTGACTTCACCTCCCCCACGACGTGGGGCGGGTTGGGAGGGGGACTGCCCAGCCCGTCCGCCGTGGGGGCTGAGGCCCGTGGCTCCAAGCTGCCCTGCGGCAGCTTGGACTGAGCTGAATCCGAGCAGCTTGCAAGCTGCGAGGAGGACAAGGAAACTCTTGGAGCGGTCCAGCGTTTCCTAGGGAGCGGCAACTCTGCCGCTGGGCGGCGAAAGGTAGGTTCACGGCGACCGTAAAACCTGCCTAAAAATTGGGCGAATCCTTGTGTTTCCGTGGCGATTTCGCTACGATTACGCCTTGGCTGATGTGCAGGGCCGAGGATTTTCACCATGGTCCAGTACGCGAAACTGAACAGCATCAGCTAGTAATTTTCACGCAATTGCGTCCAATTTTCTCTAACGGTGCGGCTTTTGCCGCAGCAGCATGAATCGCCGGTGCATTCGTTCTACGCTGCAATCCCTGTTTTTTGCGGGGCTGCTGATTGCCACTTTGTCGCTTCTGGCATCAGGCGGAACCAGCGTGTGGCCTGCAGCCCAGGCGCGCGAAACGTCGCAATCGTCGCAAACCTCGGTACTGCAGGATATTCCAGTCATTTCCGTGGCCGACCTGCCGGTGCAGGCGCGAGACATGTTGAGGCGCATTGAACAAGGCGGCCCGTTCGAGGGCTATAAGGACGGCGTCATTTTTGGAAACTATGAGCGGCTTTTGCCCTCAAAACGTCGTGGTTATTACCGCGAATACACCGTCCCGACTCCAGGCGCCCACAACCGGGGGGCGCGCCGCATCGTTTGCGGTGGGGCCAAGCACCATCCGGAAGTCTGTTACTACACCCATGATCACTATGCCAGTTTCCGACGCATCGCTCCATGATGCCGATCCCGCCGTGCTGCTCAAGTCAGTCCGGCCGAATATCGTGCAGTCGATCCGGGCTTACCGAGTTGCGCAGTTGCAAGACGCAGCCGAGACGACCGGCCAGCATTTTCTTTACGCCAACCTCGCCGAAGCGACCACCAAGCAGGAAGTGCTGGAGACGATTGCGCGCTCCTTCCTGTTTCCCAAGCATTTCGGCAAAAACCTCGATGCCCTGCACGATTGCCTGACCGACGTGGTGCACGGCGGCGGACCGCAGCCCGGCTTCGTGGTCGTGCTTGAGCAGCTACCGGCCACGCAGCGATTCGACAAGGAAGCGCGCGAAACTCTGCTCGACGTGTTCCGCGATGCGGCCGACTTCTGGGCGGAGCGCGGCATAGCCTTCAGGGTCTTCTATTCTTTTCTGTAACCCGCACTCCTGGCCGGGAGGAGATGCGGGGCGAAGCGGTACCGGAACCCAGGGTCAAGACCGTCAAGGTCTGCACGCCGTGGGAAGGAGCTTGGGCTCAACTCGTGGTTTGAGCCTGCGAAGTCTTTTTCACGACTGCGTTGAAGGTGGCGCAAGACGCGTTTGGTCTTGCGCCATTTTTGATGGCGACGACGGAAGCGACTGAGCCAGCGCGACGTACTCGGCTGTGCTGACTTCCTCGGCGCGGCGTTGCAGATCGAAGTCGCCCGCATAGCCTTGAGCGTCGAGCCAGGGGCCCAGGCTGTGCCGCATCAATTTGCGACGCTGGGAGAACGCGGCGGTCACCAGAGCGGAAAGCAGTTTGCGGTCGAGCCGCGGCAATTCCTGCACGGGCAGCGGGGTCATGCGAACCACGGCGGAATCGACCTTGGGCGGCGGATCGAAGGCTTCGGGCGGCACGTCGAGCAGGTTGACCATGCGATAACGCCACTGCAGCATGACCGAGAGTCGGCCGAAATCGCGACCACCCGGAGCGGCCACCATGCGGTCGATCACCTCTTTTTGCAGCATGAAGTGCTGATCGCGAACTTGCTCGGCCACGTCCATGAGATGAAACAGCAGCGGCGTGGAAATGTTGTACGGCAGATTACCAACCAGGCGCAGATCGGCGCCCAGGCTGGCGAAGTTGAAATCGAGCGCGTCGGCCTCGATCAGTTCGACGGTGTCGGGCGCTAGTCTGCGCCAGCGCGCGGCGAGGTCGCGGTCGATTTCGACGGCGGCCAGACGGGGAATGCGCTGCAAGAGCGCAAGGGTCAGGGCGCCCAGGCCAGGGCCGATTTCCACCAGACGCTCGCCAGCCTGCGGGTTGATGCAGTCAACGATGCCCTGGATGATCTGCTGATCGATGAGGAAATGCTGGCCGAAGCGCTTGCGCGCCACATGCGTGGTCAGCGCCGCCCCGCGCGGCCGGGCGGGCGGGCGCTTCATGCCGTGGCGCCCAGGCCAACGCGCCGATCAGTCATTTTCCGGAATGTGCACATAGGTGCGGGCGCGCACGTCGCGCACCAGCTCATCGAAGTCTTCCGCGGCCTTCTGGCGTTGCAGCACTTCGCGCGCCAGCGCGCGCTTTTGCGACGCTTCGAGCGGTCGCACCGCGCGGTCAATCAGTTGCAGCAGCACGACCTTGTTGCCCATGACGATGGGCGCAGACACGTCGCCCGGATTGAGACGCTGCAACGCCGCGTCGAGCACGGGGTCGAGCTGTCCGGGCAGGACCCAGCCCAGATCGCCGCCCTTGGCCGCCGTCGCGGGGTCTTGCGAAATCTCGCGGGCCTTTTCGCTGAACTTCACCTTGCCGTTTTGCACCGCCTGCGCGATGGAGCCGAGTTCGTTCTTGGCGCGAATGCGCTGCGCGTCGGTGCCGGCGCTCAGCACGATTTCGCGCACCTCGCTTTGCATGGCCGTGGTGGGCGCAGCCGTCTCGCCGCTGACCTGCAGCAGCTTCAGGATGTGAAACCCCGCCGCGCTGCGGATGACGGGGCTGATCTGCCCAGGCTGCAGGTTGCGCACGGTGTCGACGAACAGCGTGGGCAGACGGTTGGCCGGGCGCATACCCAGATCGCCGCCGCGCTTGGCGCCTTCGCCCTGAGAGTCTTGCGTGGCGAGTTGGGCGAAATCGGCGCCCGCTTTCAGCTTGGCGTCGATGGCGTCGATTTTCTGTTTGACGGCGGCGACCTGAGCCTCGGTGGCGTTTTGCGCCACCGGCAAAAAGATCTGCGCGATGTCATAGGCGGCCTGCGGGCTGGCGGCGGCAGCGTCTTGTTTGGACAGGAACTCGTCGATTTCGCTTTCGGAAATCGTCGGCAGTTGCGCCATGGCGCGCTCGCGCAGGCGGCTGATGAGAATTTCGCGCTTGAGCTGATCGCGGTAAGTGTTCCAGCCCATGCCCTCTTTCTCGATGGCGCTGCGCAGTTCGGGAACGGTCAGCTTGTTGTTGCTCGCCACCTGGGCGATGGCGCGGTCGAGCGTGTCCTTGTTGACGCCCATGCCGATTTGCTCGGCATATTGCGCCAGCGCCACTTCGTCGATCATCTGGCCCAGCACCTGGCTGCGCAACTGCGCCGCAGACGGCAGTGTGGCGCCAGCGGCCTGCGCCTGCTGGCGCGTGGCGTCGATCCGCAGTTGCAGGTCGTAATCGGTGATCACCTGATTGCCCACGATGGCAGCAATGCCGTCGCTGGTTCGAGCGCTGCTGAAGGTGGAAGGCAGCGCGGGCGGCGCTGCCATCGGTGGGACGGTGGCCTCAGCCGGTGCTGGCGCCGACAAACCGCCCCCAGCGCCGGGAGGCAGCCGCAAACCCTGCGCCTGCGCACAGACGGCCAGGGAGGCCAGCATCGTTGCCAGCAGGGCGCGTGGCGGAAGAGTCTTATTCATAGTTGGCAAAACGGCTCGGGGGCACGTTGGATTGCTTGAGGATCTGATAGCCGGGGATATTCTGCTTGAGCGCCGACAGGGGATTGTTGCCCAGCCGGGAAAAACCGACGAGTTCGAGCTGGAAAAGGATGCGCGTATAGGCCGTGGCCTGGGTGAGCGAGTTGCGTTGCAGCACGATGCGGCCGATCCAGCAGCCGCCGTCGTATTCGAACCCCAGCAGGCCGTCGTTGAAGCGCTTATCGAGAATGCTGTAGTTGGCCTGTCCCACCGAATACCAGCGCGGGCTGAGCTGCCATTGCCACGCCGTGTTGATGTAGCGCAGCGGAATCTGGCCCGAGGCGGCGCTTTGGTACAGGTAACTAGTGCTGATGGTTTTATACGGGCCGGGTGACCAGCGCGCGCCCGCTGAGATCTGCTGGCTTTGCTTGAGCCGCATGTTGTATTGCAGTGCGGCCTCCGCGCTCCAATGCGTGCTGAGGTTGGCGCTGGCCAGCGCGAAGGTGTCGTTCAGTCCGGCCGGAATGGGATTGCCGCTGAGCACGACGCGCTGCGGCGCGAACAACACCCGTTGCGCCAGGGTGAACCTTCCGAGTTCGACGCCGGTCCGCGGGTCGAGCAGCCGCGAGGTGACCCCGCCGGTGAGGTTGTTGGCGTCGGCAATGCGATCAACGCCCGAGAACACGTTGTCGGTGTAGATGGTCGACAGGTTCAGGTCGAGGTCGGCGCTGTCGAAGTTCGGCAGGTTCTGCTGGTTGCGATAAGGCGTATAGACGTAGTAGAGCCGCGGCTCCAGGGTTTGCGTGAGCGCGCGGCCGAACAGCGAGGTGGGGCGCTCGAACACCAGGCCGCTGTCGAGGCTGAAGGTCGGCACCGAGCGGTCGGCCGTGGTGGCGCCGCCGGTCATGGCGGTGTCGGTGACGTAGCGGGTGAAGTTGAACGACAGCTTGGGCGTGATAAAGCCGCCGGGACGCACCACCGGATAGCTGATCTGCGGGTTGAGGTAGAGCCGGTCGCCCGAAATCGCGGTGGGGTTGGTGAAGCGGGTCAGCGCCGAGTCGAACTGCCAGGACAGGCCGCTGTAGTTCGCGCTCTGCAAATGGGTGTAGAGCTGCGGCTGCTGGTTGTAGGGCACGCCGATGGGCGCCGCTGTGTTTTGCAGCGTCTGCCAGCGGTTCACGCTGAGCTGCATATAGCCCAGCGGCAGACCGTAGGTGAGGCTGCCCTGCTGCGGCAGGGTGCGGTTGGCGCCGATGACCGGGTTGACGCCGCCGAAGTCTTGCCACCAGTTGTCGTCGGACACCTGCTGGTAGTTCACCGCGTAGCTCAGGCCGTGGCCGAGGCCGCCGTTCTGCTGCACATAACCGGCCCAGCGGCTGTTGCCGCTGTCGCTGCTGTCGGAAGGCAGCAGGTCGAACTGGCTGCGGCCCGAAAACGTCGGCTCCAGCCAGCGGGTGGCGACGCTGCCCATGAAGCCGCGACGCAGAATGACCCGCGGCGTGAGGGTGGCGTCGTAATTGGGCGCGATGTTCCAGTAGTACGGCACGGCGAGGTCGACGCCGTTGCGGCTGTCCACGCCCAGCGTGGGCGGCAGCCAGCCCGACTTGCGCGCATCGCTCAGCGGAAAGCTGGCGTAGGGCAGCGGCAGAATGGTCGCTCCCTTGAACACCACGCGGGCGTCACGCGCCACGCCGGTGTTGTCGGCCAGGTTCAGGTCGAGATGCGTGGCCTGCACGAACCAGTCCACTGGGCTGGCGGTGCAGGTGGTATAGGTGGCGTTGTCGGCCTTGAGGTGGTCGCGGCCGAGAAAGTCGATGTTGTCGGCGTGGCCGTGCCCCTGCGTGACGCGAAAGTAATAGTCGGCGTCGGGCATCTGGCCGCGATAGGTGTCGAGCTGCATGCGCAGCGCAGGTCCTGTGAATAGATTGCCGTCGCGCAGCACCCGCACGTTGCCGTTGGCCACGGCCTCGTTCTCGACAAAGTAGTAGCGCAGGCGGTCGGTCTTGATCACGATGCTGTGCTTGCGCAGTTGCACGTCGCCGGTAGCGTGAACATAGAT
>CALBRU010000389.1 GCA_937927695.1 uncultured Thiomonas sp.
AGATGCACACGCAGTTTGCGCCGATGCAGCGGCTGATCGAGCGGGTGGACGCGCAAATGAACGCGCAGATGAACGCGGTGTTCGGGCCGATGTCCACCCTGCGCGTGCTGTTGCCGCAGTCGCCGTGGCTGATGCCGCCGGTGCTGCCCACGATGGTGCTGTTGACGCCGCAGCAAGCCCCGCAAGCGCAGCCGCCACAGCAGCACCCGGCGGCTCCGGTCGCGCATCCGGCGCAGCGCTGGCAGGCGTAAAACCCCCGCGCGGCAGCGCCGCTTGCAGCGGACGACTTGCCAGCGTCATGACGGCATGAAATACTGTGCTTAAAAACAGTATTTCGGCGCGCTGCGCAAGCGGCGCGGACTGCCATGACGCTGCGCTGCCTGCTGGTCGATTTCAATTCCTACTTCGCCTCGGTGGAGCAGCAGCTTTGCCCCGAGTTGCGCGGGCGGCCGGTGGGCGTGGTGCCCATGATGGCCGACACCACCTGCTGCATCGCCGCCAGCTACGAGGCCAAAGCGTTTGGTGTGAAGACCGGCACGCAGGTGGCGCAGGCGCGCCGGCTGTGTCCGGGCATCGTGTTCGTGGTGGCGCGGCATGCCGAGTATGTGCGGATCCACCACCGCGCCGTGGCCGTGGTGGACACCATTGCGCCGGTGGAACAGGTGCTCTCCATCGACGAAATGGCCTGCAGCCTGCCCATGGGCTGGACCAGCCGCGAGCGCGCCACGCAACTGGCGCTGCGCCTCAAGGCGGCGCTGCGCGAGGCGCTGGGCGAGTGCCTGCGGGTGTCGGTGGGCATCGCGCCCAATGTGTTTCTTGCCAAGCAGGCGTCCAATCTGCAAAAGCCCGACGGTCTGGTGGTGATCGACGCGGGCGACCTGCCCGGCCCGCTGCTGCGCATGCAGCTCACCGATCTCACCGGCATCAATGTGCGCATGCTCGCGCGGCTGCAGGCGCACGGCATCCACAGCGTGGAGCAGCTCTGGCGGGCGCGGCGCGAGCAACTGCGCGTGGTGTGGGGCGGCATTGCGGGCGAGGCTTTCTTTGATCGCCTGCACGGGCTGGCGTCGGGCGTGCAGGCTGCCAACCCGCGGCGTTCGCTCGGGCATTCGCACGTGCTGCCGCCCGAGATGCGCAGCACGGAGGGCGCGCTGGCCGTGCTCGACCGCCTCACGCAGAAAGCCGCGATGCGTCTGCGCCGCGAGCACCTGCTGGCCGGGGCCATGACGGTGATGCTCAAGCTCACCCGTCGGCACGGCGAGCGCCTGCGTCCCGAGCGCGGCGCCCGCTTCGCGCCGACGGCCGACACCCGAGCCCTGCTGCACACCCTGCGCGAGTTGTGGCCCGGCATGGTTCCTGCGGGCTGGGCGCCGATGAAAGTGGCCATGCTGCTGCACGATCTGCGCCAGCCCGGGCAGACCAGCGCCAGCCTGTTTGAGGGCGACGTGCCCGGCTCTGATGCGGAGCAGGCCGCGCTGTGGAGCGCAGTCGATGCCCTCAACGTGCGCTACGGCCGCCACACCATCTATTGCGGCAGCGGCCATCAGGGGCGGGAGGAAGCCCCCATGCGCATCGCGTTCAACCACATCCCCGATCTGGAAACGGAGGGGTGAGAGCGCATGGTTCTGCCGCCGATCATCAGACAGGGGCGGGGCTTCTTCACGGCCTGGGATGCATCAAGGCCAGACCTGACTCCGCTCATGTGCGCAGGGTGTTGCGGCCGGGGCTGCGCACAGGCGCGCTACTTCGACGTTCAATGTTTCTGCGCTTCGTGCAAGGTCGTGAAGTGCTCAACCACCGGCGGCTGCGCGAAGTAGGGGCCGACAATCGCCCGCCACTGCGAAAACGCCTCGGACTGGCGAAACCCCACGGTGTGGTCTTCCAGGGTGGCCCAGCGGATCATCAGCAGATAGCGTTCGGGCGCTTCAATCCCTTTGCGGATTTCGTAGCCCTCGAAGCCCTTGGCGTGCGAGATGACGGTGTTCACGCCATGGACGATGGCGGCTTCGAATTCGGCCTGACTGCCGGGCCGGATCTGAATATCAGCGAGTTCATGAATCATGTTGGGGAGTCTCCAGAGTTGGGTTCAACGTTCCTGATCGGTGGGGCGCATCAAAATTTCGTTGATGTTCACATGAGCGGGCTGACCCGCGCAGAAGACGATGGCGCGGGCGATGTCTGCGCTTTGCAACTGGCGCATGCTGTCGGCCCAGCTGTTGAGCGCCGTCTGCGTGGGCGCGTGAGCGATATGGTCGCGCAGCTCGGTCTGCGCCACGCCAGGCTCGATCACGGTGACGCGGATATTGTCTTTGTAGACCTCGCGCCGCAGCGATTCGCTAAAACCCACCACGCCCCATTTCGAGGCCGAATAGCCCCCGCCGTTGGGGTTGGCCTGCCGCCCCGCAGTGGAGGCCATATTGAAAATGTGCCCGTCCTTTCTGGCGCGCATACCGGGCAGGGCGGCCTGGCAACTGGCCATGAGGCCGAGCAGGTTCAGCTGGATCATGTGCTGCCAGCGTGTCATGTCCGCACTGTCGATGGGCTCCAGGTACATGACCCCGGCGTTGTTGACCAGGATGTCGAGGCGGCCGAAATGCGCTTCGGTGTTGTGCACGATGGCTTGTGCGGCTTTGACTTCGGCCAGGTCGGCGGGAAGAACCAGCACCTCGGCGCCCAGCGCGCGCAGGCGTGCGGCAAGAGCGTCCAGCCGGTCGCCGCGGCGTGCGCTCAGGGCCAGGCGCGCGCCGGCCTGGGCGAACAGTTCGGCGGTCGCTTCGCCGAAGCCGGAGGAGGCGCCGGTGATGAGGACGACGCGATCTTTGAGCGATGCAGGAGCGAGATTCAGGGACATGTTTTTTCTCCTTGGGCAAAGCCAAAGACTGTACGCGCGTGGCGTCTTTTCTGCAGGCGCACGAACGGCGAAACCCCGTTGCTCGATTCCCTCTTATGCAGCCCCATCCGTCACGGTCTTGGGCGCCTCGGTGCTGCCTTCCGCAGCCGTGGTCAGGTGCAGCTGGGCGTCGCCCTGGAGAATGTCTTCCAGCTCGGCGCGGGCGTTTTTCGACAGGGCGATGAGCGCGGCCCTGTCGTGAAACACGGCCTGCTGACGGTCGAGCACTCGCAGGTCGTGGGCGGTGAACAGCGCGACCACGCGGTCGGCATCAACCTCGGGCTGCACGGTCTGCAGTGCTCGCCGTCCCAGCTCCACACTCGTGCCCCAGGTTTCGCGCAGCACTTCTTTCACGCCAAGCTCGCGCAGGCGCATGAGATGGGTGCGGTTGCGCGCCCGCGCCAGCAGCGGCACGTCCGGGAAATGGGCGCGCAGCAACTCGGCGATCTTCAGGCTGGCCTCGACGTCATCGACGGCGAGGACGAACAGCCGGGCGTCCTGCACATGGGCGGCGCGCAGCAGCGACAGGCGGGTGGCGTCGCCGTAGTAGATCTTGTTGCCGAACTGGCGCACGAAATCCACCTGTTCGGCGCTGGCGTCCAGCGCGGTGAAGGCCACGCCTTGGGCGTTGAGCAGCCGACCAACCACCTGGCCAACGCGCCCGTAACCCGCAATGACCACGGGTTGACCGGGCTCGTCGATGGTGCTGAAGGGCGGCGCCTGACGGCTGCGCGCCCACGGCTGGATCAGCCGGTCGTTGAGGATGAGCAGAAACGGCGCCAGGGCCATGGAGACGGCCACTGCCACGGTCAGCAGCTCGGCGGTGGGGCCGTTGAGCAGACCGCCACCGCGCGCGCTGGCGAACAGCACAAAGGCGAACTCGCCGCCGCAGGCCAGCACGATAGCCAGCGGACGGCTGAGCGCGTCGTCACCGCCGATGAGCCGCCGCCCGGCGTAGAGCGTGAGGGCCTTGAGCAGCAGAATGCCTGCCCCTAGGCCGAGCACCTGCAAGGGCTTGGCCATCACCAGCGGCAGCGCAATGCCCATGCCCACCGCGATGAAAAACAGGCCGAGCAGCAGGCTCTCGAAGGGTTCGATGGCTGCCTCTAACTCATGGCGGAATTCCGAATCGGCCAGCAGCACCCCTGCGAGAAAGGCGCCCAGCGAGGCCGACAGACCCACGCTGTTCAGCCCCACGCCGATGCCCACGGCGCCCAGCAGCGCGGCGGCGGCGAACAGTTCGCGGTTGCCGCCGCCGAACCGCGCCACATAGCGGAACATGGTGGCCAGCACCGGCCGCCCGGCCAGGGCCACGACCAGCAAAGCCGCCAGGGCGGGCCAACCCGGCGCCTGCCCGCCGGCACCGGTGAGGGCGAGCAGCGCCAGAATGGGAATCACGCTCACGTCCTGGAACAGGAGAATGGCGAAGGTCTCCCGGCCGAAGCGCGTGGTCAGCTCCCGGCGCTCGGCCAGCAGCGGCAGGATGTAGGCGGTGGACGACATGGCCAGCGCCACGCCCACCAGCGCGGCGCCCGTCCACCCCAGGCCCAGCGCCGCGGCGATGGCGGCAACCGGCAGCGCCACCCCGGCCATCTGCAGCGCGCCAAGGCCGAACACCTGCCGCCGCAGCGCCCACAGGCGGCTGGGCTGAAGTTCGAGACCGATGAGGAACATCAGCAGCGTGACGCCCAGCTCGGCGGTGTGCAGCACCGACTCCGGCCGGCTCACCACGCCCAGGCCGTAAGGCCCGACGGCGATGCCCGCCACGAGGTAACCGAGCACCGAGCCCAGGCCGAAGCGTTTGAACAGGGGAACCAGCAAGACGCTGGCGGCCAGCAGGGTGAGCAGGGCGGTGGCGGACATGGGGCGATGGTACGAACAGCCGACGCCTGGCGCTGCTGCCCGCGTGCGCCTATCGCGCGCCGGACGAAGCCGCTGGCAGCGGCCCGATGGCCGGCGTGTCGGCCGCGCCCCAGCCGCCGCCCAGCGCCTGAATCAGGGCCACGCTGGCGGCGTAGCGACGGTTCAGCAGGGTGAGCTGCGCATTGCGCGCGCTGGTGGCTGTGGTCTGCGCGGTGATCACGTTGAGGTAGGGCGCGGTGCCCGCCTTGTACTGGTTTTCGGCCAGACGCAGCGAGACCTCGGCGGCCTGCACCACCTCGGCTTGTTGCTGCGCCTCTTGCGCCAGGATGCGTTGCGCGGCGAGGTTGTCTTCCACCTGTTGCAGCGCGGTCAGCACGCTCTGGCGGTAGTTGGCCACGGTCTGGCGGTAGGCCGCCTGGCTGCTTTGCACCTGCGCGCGGCGCAGTCCGCCGTCGAACAGTGTGGCCGCGAGTTGCGGGCCTAGGGACCAGAACAGCGAGGGCGCGGAAAACAGCTCGGTAATGCGCGCGGCCTGGCTGCCGCCTTGCGCCGAGAGTGTGAGGTTGGGGAACCAGGCGGTCTGCGCCACGCCGATCTGTGCATTGGCCGCTTGCACCTGGGCTTGCGCCGCGGCCAGGTCGGGACGGCGCTGCAGCAACTGCGCGGGGATGCCCGCAGGAATTGCGGGCACTTCGGGCAGGGTGTTCGCCGCAGGCAGAGAGAACTCCGCCGGGGGTTTGCCCACCAGCACAGCGATGGCGTTCTGCAACTGCACGCGGGTCACGCCCAGATCGGTCAGGCTGGTCTGCGCCTGCAGCAACTGGGTGCGCGCCGAGGCCACGTCGGCGGCGGTGCCCACCCCGGCCTTGTAGCGGTTGTCGGTGATCTGCAGAGCGCGCTGGTAGGCAGCCACGGTGTTTTGGGCCAGCACGATTTGCGCGTCCACGGTGCGTATTTGCAGATAGCTGGTGGCGAGGGTGGATTGCAGGCTGAGCTGGGTGTTTGCCAGGGTGGCGGCGCTGGCGGCAGCGGTGGCCTGCCCCGCCTGCACCTGCAGCCGCACCTTGCCCCACAGGTCGGGCTCCCAGCTGGCGCCGAGCGAGGCGCTCAGGCTGTTGCCCACGGCGCCGGTGCCCGCGGTTCTGGCGCGGTTGGCCGAAGCTCCGGCAGTCACTGCAGGGTAGTAGGCGGCCTGGGCTTGTGCCACCGCAGCTTGCGCCTGTTCGTAAGCGGCGAGCTGGGCGGCGAGGCTCTGGTTGTGCTGCGCCACCTGGGTTTCGAGGTCGTTCAGCACCGGGTCGTCGAACACGCTCCACCAAGCGCCGCGCGGGGCCGCGGCCATCGCCTGCGCGGGTTCCCAGCCACTCTGGGCTTGGGCATAGCTTGCAGGCAGGGCGATTTTCACCGGGGCTTCAGGCAGCGTGGCGGCGCAGGCGGCCAGTATCAAGATCAAGGGGACGGCGAGCGACAGGCGAGGTGGGGCGATGGTTTTCATGGGGTTCAGGCCGTGGAATCGAGAGCCGCCGGGCGGTCGCTGCGGCCGAATTTGCGCAGCGTCCAGCGGCGCAGGCGGTCGAGTTCGAGGTAGATCACCGGGGTGGTGTAGAGGGTGAGCGCCTGGCTGACGATCAGTCCCCCGGCAATCGAGATGCCCAGCGGCTGGCGCAACTCGGCGCCGTTGCCGGTGATGAAGGCCAGCGGCAATGCCGTGCCCAGCGCGGCCAGCGTGGTCATGAGGATGGGGCGCAGCCGCAGCGTGGCGGCCTGATAGATGGCGTCGCGCGGATTCATGCCCTGTTCGCGCTCGGCGCTGAGGGCGAAATCGACCATCAGGATGGCGTTCTTCTTCACAATGCCGATAAGCAGGAACACGCCGATGAGCGCAATGATGGAAAACTCGGTGTGCGTGAGCTGCAGCGCCAGCAGCGCGCCCAACCCGGCCGGGGGTAGGGTGGACAGAATGGTGAGCGGGTGCAGGGTGCTTTCATACAACATGCCCAGCACGATGTAGATGGCAAAAATCGCCGCCATGATGAACAGCGGCTCGTTTTTCAGCGTGTCCGAGAACAGCCGTGCCGTGCCCTGGAAGCCGCCGTGAATCTCCGACGGCAGGCCGATGGCGGCCGTCGCCTCGTCGATTTTGGGCTGGATTTGGCTCAGCGTCACGCCCTTGTCGAGGTTGAACGAAATGGTGGACGAGACGAACAAGCCCTGATGATTGACCGCCAGCGGGGTGTTGGTCAATTCCTGATGCGCCAGCGCCGAGAGCGGCACGCGCTGGCCGTTGCTGCCCACCAGAAAAACATCGTTCAGCGCCTGGGCGTTGTTCTGGTATTGCTGCGCGGCTTCCATCACCACACGGTACTGGTTGAGCGGTCTGTAGATGGTGGACACCAGGCGCTGGCCGAAGGCGTCGTTGAGCGTCTGATCGATGGCAGACACCGCAATGCCGTAGCGCGCCGCGGCCGCGCGGTCGATCACCAGAGAGAGCTGCAGGCCGCCCGCCTGCTGGTCGCTGTTGACGTCGTTCAGGCCCGGAATGCGCTTGAACGCGGCCAGCACCTTCGGCTCCCATTCGCGCAGGGTGTTCAGGTCGGATGCCTGCAGGGTGTATTCATACAGCGCCGCCGACGGCCGCCCGCCGGCGCGGATGTCCTGCACCGGGAACATGAAGGTCTGCGTGCCGGGCACGCGCGACAACGCCCGGCGCAGCTCGACGATGATGCTCTGCACGCCTTTGCGCTGATCGATGGGCTTGAGCTGCATGAACATGAAGGCGCTGTTGGCCGTGCCGCCGCCGGTGAACGCCACCACGTTTTCCATGCCCGGGTTCTTGCGCACGATGGCAACGATCCGCTGCAATTTTTTGCTCATGTCCTGGAACGAGATCGACTGATCGGCCTGCACCGAGCCGATCAGCAGCCCGGTGTCCTGCGTGGGGAAGAAACCCTTGGGCACGACCTTGAACAAATACACCGTTAGCAAGGTGGTGGAGAAAAACAGCACCAGCATCAGCACCGGGTGCAGCAGCGCCCGGCGCAGGCTGCGGGCGTAGCCGTGATGAATGGCGTTCCACGCCTGTTCCAGCCGGGAGATGCGAACACCACTCCCCCTCCCGACCTCCCCCACGACTGGGGGAGGAGAGATCGGCGCTTCGCGCATCCCGGGCATGCCCCTCCCGATCTCCCCCACTGCTGGGGGAGGAGAGATGGCTCCCTCCCCAGACGTGGGGAGGGTTGGGGTGGGGAGAGGCTTTGCCCGCAGCCAGCGCGAGGCCAGCATGGGCGTGACGGTGAGCGACACCAGCAGCGAAATGCCGATGGCCACCGACAGCGTGACGGCGAACTCGTGGAACAGCCGCCCGACGATGCCGCCCATGAACAGCACCGGGATGAACACCGCCACCAGCGACAGGCTCATCGACAGCACGGTGAAGCCCACTTCCCGCGCGCCCTCGAAGGCAGCAGCCAGCGGCGACAAGCCTTCCTCCACATGACGCATGATGTTTTCCAGCACCACGATGGCATCGTCCACCACAAAACCGGTGGCCACGATCAGCGCCATCAGCGACAGATTGTCGAGCGAATAGTCGAGCAGCCACATGGCGGCGAACGTGCCCACCAGCGACAGCGGCACGGCAATGGCCGGGATGAGGGTGGCGCGCCAGTCGCGCAGGAACAGCCAGACCACCGCAATTACCAGCAGCACCGCGAGGATGAGGGTTTTTTCCACCTCGTCCAGCGACGCGCGGATGGTGGTGGTGCGGTCGGACATGATGGTGATGTTGATGGCCGCGGGAATGGAGGCTTTGAGCTGCGGCAGCGCCGCCTTCACCCCTTCGACCGCATCGATGATGTTCGCCCCCGGCTGGCGGTAGATGATGAGCTGCACCGAAGGCTGGCCGTTGGCCAGGCCCATATTGCGGTCGTTCTGCAGGCCTTCGCTGACCTGCGCGATCTGGTCGAGGCGGATCGGCGCGCCATTGCGGTAGCCCACCACGATGTGCTGGTACTGCTGCGGTGTGGAGAGCTGGTCATTCGCGCCCACCTGCCAGCGATGCGTGGCGCTGTCGATGGCGCCCTTCGGTCTATCCACATTGGCGCTGGCGATGGCCTGGCGCACCTGCTCCAGGCCCAGCCCCATGCCGTTGACGCGGGGCAGGTCGAGTTCTACCCGCACCGCAGGCAGCGCCGCGCCGCCCACGGTGACCGAGCCGATGCCCGCGATCTGCGAGATTTTCTGCGCCAGAATGGTCGAGCCCGCATCGAACATCTGCCCACGCGACAGGCTCTTGGAGGTGAGCGACAGAATCATGATCGGCGCATCCGCCGGGTTCATCTTCTTGTAAGTGGGCCGCCCGGTCAGGCCGGAAGGCAACAGCGGAATGGCCGCATTGATCGCCGCCTGCACTTCGCGTGCGGCGTCGTTGATGTTTTTCGACAGATTGAACTGCAGAATGACCCGGCTCGACCCGAGCGAACTGCTGGAGGTCATTTGCGAAATCCCGGCAATCGTGCCCAGGCTGCGCTCCAGCGGAGTGGCCACCGTGGCGGCCATGACTTCCGGGCTGGCCCCCGCCATACTGGCGTTGACCACGATGGTGGGGAAATCCACCTGCGGCAGCGGTGACACCGGCAGCAGCCTGAAGGCGATCAGCCCCGCCAGCAGCACCGCCAGCGCCAGCAGGCTGGTGGCGATGGGGCGGCGGATGAACAGGGCGGACGGGTTCACCGCGTCTCCTCCCCATCCCTCCCCACGCGTGGGGAGGGAGTGACCTCACCTCCCCCAAGGGTGGGGGAGGCCGGGAGGGGGCGCCGCCGCCACGTCCCTATCCGACTGCTCAGCCGGTCGAACGCCAGATAGATCACCGGCGTGGTGAACAGGGTGAGCACCTGCGACACCAGCAGGCCGCCGACGATGGCAATGCCCAGCGGCTGGCGCAGCTCCGAGCCCATGCCCGTGCCCAGCGCCAGCGGCACCGCGCCGAACAGCGCGGCAAAGGTGGTCATCAGAATGGGTCGCAGCCGCAAGTGCGCCGCCTGCAGCATGGCCTCGTCGGGCGGCAGGCCCTGGTTGCGCTGCGCGTCCAGCGCGAAGTCCACCATCAGAATGGCGTTTTTCTGCACGATGCCGATGAGCAGAATGATGCCGATGATGGCGATCACCGTGAGGTCGTGGCCGGTTGCCATCAGCGCCAGCAGCGCGCCGATGCCCGCCGAGGGCAGGGTGGACAGAATGGTGATCGGGTGGATGTAGCTCTCATACAGCACGCCCAGCACGATATACATGGTGGCCACCGCGGCGAGCAGCAGCCAGAGTTGGTTGGACAGCGCCGACTGAAAGGCGCTGGCCGAGCCCTGGAAGGCGATGGTCACCGAGGCGGGCAGCGCGGCCTGCCTGGTGGCCTGATCGATGGCATCCACCGCTTCGCCCAGCGACACGCCGGGCGCGAGTTGGAAGGAAATGAGCGCCGCCGGGAACTGGCCCAGATGGTCGATGGCCAGCGGCGTGGCGCGCTGCTCGATGGTGGCAATGGCGGACAGCGGCACCGCCTGGCCGCCGTTGCCAACGAGGCTGCCGGTGAGATAGATGTCGTTGAAGGCGCGCAGCGGCCCGCCGACATGGTTTCCCCCGTTACCGGGTTGCCCCGAGGCGGCCGCTTCCCCCTCCCGGCCTCCCCCACCCCGTGGGGGAGGAGTGTCTGCTCCCTCCCCACTTGTGGGGAGGGTTGGGGTGGGCATCTCTGCTTTGACCTTCCCCACAAGTGGGGAAGGTGAGATCACTCCCTCCCCACTTGTGGGGAGGGTTGGGGTGGGGAGCTTCGCCTGCGACCGAACCGGCGAAGCTGCCTGCTCCACCCCAAGCACCACGCGGTACTGCGCCGATTGGGTGAAGATGGTCGAGACCAGCCGCTGGCCGAAGGCGTTGTACAGCGCACTGTCAATCGCGCTCATGCTGATGCCCAGACGCGAGGCCGCACTGCGGTCCACGTCCACATAAGCCTGCAAGCCCTGATCTTGCAGATCGCTGGTCACGCCGGAGAGCTGCGGCAGCGCCCTCAGCCGGTCCATCAACGCGGTGTTGGCGCTGTAGAGCTGCGCGGCGCTGGTGGCCGACAGGCTGAACTGATAGGGGTAGCGGCTGGCGATGTCGTTGATGGTCAGGTCTTGCACCGGCTGCAGATAGGTGTCGATGCCCTCGACCTTGGCGGCGCGCGCGTCGAGCCGATGGATAAGGGTCTGCACCCGCGGGCGTTCTTCCAGCGGTTTGAGGTTGATGAGCAGCCGCCCGGTGTTCATGGTGGTGTTCACCCCGTCGATGCCGATGACCGAAGACACCGATTCCACCGCCGGATCTTTGAGCAGCGCGTCCACCAGCGCCTGCTGGCGCGCGTTCATCGACTGGAACGACACGTCCTGCGGCGCCACGGTGGTGGCCTGGATCATGCCGGTGTCCTGCACCGGAAAGAAGCCTTTGGGAATGAGCACATACAGCAGCACCGTGAGCACCAGCGTGCCCGCAGCGAACAGCAGCACCAGCGGCTGATGCCGCAGCACCCAGCGCAGCGCGCGGGTGTAGCTTGCCGACAGCCGGTCGAAAAACGCGCCGGTGGCGCGGAACAGCCGACCCTGTTTTTCCTCCGGCGTGTGCCGCAGCAGGCGGGCCGACAGCATGGGCGTGAAGGTCAGCGACACGATCGCCGAAATGACGATGGCCACCGCCAGGGTGATGGCAAACTCGCGGAACAGCCGCCCCACCACATCGCCCATGAACAGCAGCGGAATGAGCACGGCGATGAGCGAAAAGGTGAGGGTGATGATGGTGAAGCCGATCTGCCCCGCGCCCTTGAGTGCGGCGGTCAGCGGGCGCTCGCCGGCTTCGATGTAGCGCGAGATGTTTTCGATCATCACAATGGCGTCGTCCACCACGAAGCCGGTGGCGATGGTCAGCGCCATGAGGGTGAGGGTGTTGATGGAAAAGCCGAACAGATACATCGCGCCGAAAGTGCCCACCAGCGCCAGCGGCACTGCGGTGGCCGGAATGAAGGTGGCGCGCACGCTGCGCAGGAACACGAAGATCACCAGCACCACCAGCAGCACGGCCAGCAGCAGCTCGAACTGCACGTCGGCAATGGCCGCGCGGATGGTCACGGTGCGGTCGGACAGCACCGTGAGCTGCGCGGCGGCGGGCAGTTGCGTCTGCAGGCTGGGCAGCAGCTTGTGAATCGCATCGACCACGGCGATGACATTGGCGCCCGGCTGGCGCTGCACGTTGATCACAATGCCGGGCTTGCCGTTGACCAGCGCGGCCTGCCAGGCGTTTTCGGCGCCCGTGTCGATGGTGGCCACGTCGCCCAGCCGCACCGGCGCGCCGCCGGAGTAGGCGATGATCATGTCGCGGTATTGCTGCGGCGATTGCAACTGGTCGTTGGCGTCGATGCTGAACGACTGCTGGCTGCCGCTGATGCTGCCCTTGGGGCTGTTGACGTTCGCCCCGGCAATCGCGGTGCGAATGTTGTCGAGCGTCAGCCCCAGCGCGGCCAGCGCCGGGCCGTTGACCGTCACGCGGATGGCGGGTTTATGTCCGCCCGAAAGTGTGACCAGGCCCACGCCCGACACCTGCGAGAGCTTCTGGCTCAAGCGTGTATCGGCCAGGTCGTACAGGGTGGTGAGTGGCAGGGTGGCCGAGGTCAGGCCGAGGGTGATGACGGGGGCGTCGGCCGGGTTGACCTTGGCGTAGATCGGCGGCTGCGGCAGATCGGAAGGCAGTAGATTGCTCGCGCCGTTGATCGCGGCCTGCACTTCCTGCTCGGCCACGCTGAGCGACAACGACAGATCGAAGCGCAGGGTGATGACCGAGGCGCCGCCGGAACTCACCGACCACATCTGCGCCAGCCCGGGCATCTGGCCGAACTGCTGCTCCAGCGGGCCGGTGACCGAGGAAGCCATCACATCCGGGCTGGCGCCGGGATAAAGCGTGGTGACCTGGATGGTGGGGTAATCCACCTCGGGCAGCGCGGCCTGCGGCAGCAGCTTGTAGCCCACGAACCCGGCCACCAGCACCGCAATCATCAGCAGCGTGGTGGCGATGGGGCGCAGGATGAACGGCCGCGAGGGGCTGGGTCGGTCTTCGAGCGGCTCCCCCTCCCGACCTCCCCCAGCAAGTGGGGGAGGAGAAAACGGCGCTGCGCGAGGCAAAGGATGCCCCTCCCGACCTCCGCCAC
>CALBRU010000390.1 GCA_937927695.1 uncultured Thiomonas sp.
GAATGATCCACGCAGGCCGTGACTTTGTTGTGGTCTGGCATGTTCGGCTCCTCAATGGCTCATCAACAGGTCTTCGGCGCCGTCCTTGTCGTGGACCGCGAACTTGTCCACCAGTGTGGCGCTGGCTTCGTTGAGCCCCGTGACCTCGACCTCGGTGGCTTCGCGACGGAATTTGAGAATCACCTTGTCCAGCGCACTGATGGCCGTGATGTCCCAGAAATGCGCGCGGCTGACGTCGATGTGGACCTTGTCGATCACTTCCTTGAAGTCGAAGCGGGAGATGAAGGCGTCTGCCGAAGCGAAAAACACCTGTCCGGTCACGGTGTAGGTGCGGCTGCGGCCTTCGGCATCGGCGCGCGAAGTCACACGCAGGATGCTGCCGACCTTGTGGGCGAAAAAGAAGCCCGACAGCAGCACGCCGGTCAGCACGCCCAGCGCCAGATTGTCGGTGGCGACGACCACGGCCACGGTGGCCAGCATGACCACGCTCGAACTTTTGGGATGCTCGCGCAGATTGCGGATCGAACCCCAGTTGAAGGTGCCGATGGACACCATGATCATCACCGCGACCAGCGCCGCCATGGGAATGCGCGCGACCCAATCGCCCAGGAACACCACCATGACCAGCAGCACGACGCCCGCCGTCAGTGTGGACAGACGCCCGCGACCGCCCGATTTCACGTTGATGACCGACTGGCCGATCATGGCGCAGCCCGCCATGCCGCCGAGAAAGCCGGTGGCGATATTGGCCACGCCCTGGCCTACGCATTCACGACGCTTGTTGCTGGAGGTGTCGGTGAAGTCGTCGATCAGCGTAGCGGTCATCATCGATTCCAGCAGCCCGACCACGGCCATGGCCAGCGACACCGGGAAGATGATGCGCAGGGTCTCGAAATTCAGCGGCACATCGGGCATGAGAAACATGGGCAGGCTGTCCGGGAGCTGACCCTTGTCGCCCACAGTGGGCACATGGATGCCGAAAGCCGCAGTCACGATGGTCAGCACGACGATGGCCACCAGTGGCGAAGGCACCACGCGGGTGATTCGGGGCAATAGATAGATGATGGCCAGCCCGGCTGCCACCAGCGGATAGACAGCCCAGGGCACGCGGATCAGCTCGGGCAGTTGCGCCAGGAAAATGAGAATGGCCAGCGCGTTGGCAAAGCCCGTGATCACCGAACGCGAGACAAAGCGCATGAGCTTGTCAAAGCCCGCCCAGCCGATGATCATCTGCAGCACGCCCGTCAGCAGCGTGGCGGCCAGCATGTATTGCAGCCCGTGTTCCTTCACCAGACTCACCATCACCAGCGCCATGGCGCCGGTGGCGGCAGAGACCATGCCGGGGCGTCCTCCAGCGAAGGCGATGACCGTGGCCATGCTGAAGGCGGCGTAAAGCCCCACCTTGGGGTCGACCCCGGCAATGATGGAAAAGGCAATGGCTTCGGGGATCAGCGCAAGCGCCACCACGACGCCCGAGAGCAGATCGTTGCGAATGTTGGACAGCCAGTCCTGTCGGAAGGTTTGCATCATCAGGTACACCTTTGTTGTCGTTGTGCGGCAACGGCATGGCCTGCATGATCATGGCGATCCTGCGTGGCACTGCAGCGAAGCAGCTGGGGAAACCACCCTGCAGAACCGCAGGGGAATCATCGCTCGACACGCCGCAGCAAGGCGGCGGATGAGGAGGGTCGTTGCGACCCTCCGAGCGAAAAACTATGCGATTGTAGGAGAACTCGCGACGCAGCGTGCGGCTACTGCGGGGTGTACTCCGGCACCAGCGCGTGCAGCGCGGCCTTGATCTGCGCGGGTGAGTCTGCGCCGCTGGCGGCGATCCAGTCCTGCAACGCTGACAGGTCGAGCGGGTCCAGCTCGGCTTGACGGGCGACGCGAAGTTTGGGGTGGGGCGTGGGCAGGGTGGTTTCGTCGTCGGCCAGCAATTCCTCATACAGCTTTTCGCCGGGGCGCAAGCCGGTGAAGTGAATGGGGATCTCCTCCTCGGTTTTGTTCGACAGGCGGATCATCAGCCGCGCCAGATCGACGATTTTCACCGGCTCACCCATGTCGAGCACGAAAATGTTGCCGCTTTGCCCCATCAGCCCCGCCTGCAGCACGAGCTGCGCGGCTTCGGGAATGGTCATGAAGTAGCGCACGATCTCCGGGTGGGTCACGGTGACTGGCCCGCCGGCGGCGATCTGCGCCGCAAAGCGCGGCACCACGCTGCCGCTCGATCCCAGCACATTGCCGAAGCGCACCGCGCAGCAATGCGTGTCGGGGTGCCGCGCGGCGTGGGCCTGCAGCGCCAGCTCGGCCAGGCGCTTGCTCGCGCCCATCACATTGGTCGGGTTGACCGCCTTGTCGGTGGAGATGAGCACGAAGCGCTGCGCGCCGCAGGCGGTGGCCGCGCGCGCCGCGCCCAGCGTGCCCAGCACATTGGTGCGCAGCGCCTCGATGGCGTTGTCGTCCTCCATCAGCGGTACATGCTTGTAGGCCGCGGCGTGCAGCACCACGGCGGGGCGGTGCCGCTTGAACAGGTCGAGCAGCCGCTCGGGTTCGCGCACATTGGCGGTGTAGTAGCGAACCGCCAGCTCGGGGAAGCGCGCCTTGAACTCCTGCTCCAGCGCATAGATGGCGATTTCAGACGAGTCGATGCACACCAGTTGCCGCACGCCGAAGCGGGCGATCTGCCGGCACAGCTCCGAGCCGATGCTGCCTCCCGCGCCCGTGACCAGCGCCACCTGGCCGGCGAGCAGACTGGAGAGGCCGCGCACGTCGAGCTGCACCGCGGCGCGCCCGAGCAGGTCGGCCAGCTCGACCTGGCGCGGCGCTTGGCCACTGCCCCCGCTGCTGCCGCTTTGCAGCCAGTCGTCGGCGCGCGGCAGGGTGAGCAGGGCGAGGTGCGCATCGCTGGCCTGCAGCAGCAACTCGCGGCGCGCCGGGCTGCCGGGCTCGCTGGCGATCAGCGCGTGGCTGGCGCCTTGCGCCTGCGCTACCCGGGCCAGATCGTCCACACTGCCGGCCACCCGCACGCCCTGCACGCTGCGACCCACTTCGCCGCGGTTCGGGCTGATGAGGGCGGCCACCTGCCAGCCTTTGCTGGAGCGCAGGCTCTGCAGCGCGCGCGCTGCGTCGTCGAGCGTGCCCAGCACCAGCAGCGGCTTGCCTTGCGCGGTCGAGCGGGTCAGGCGCCCTTCGGCCAGAATGCGCGCGCCCAGCCGCAGGCCGAGCAGCGCGGCGCCCGCGAACAGCGGATGCAGCAGCACGATAGAGCGCGGGAAATTGGGCAGGCGCAAGAGCAGCAGCACGGCCGCCAGCGCCAGCGCCGCCACGATCATGGCCGAGGCCAGCCGCTTGAACTCGGGCACGCTGGTATGCCGCCAGGGTGTGCGATAGGCGCCCAATCCGGCCAGTGCCGTTACCCACACTGCGGCGGCCAGCGGCGTGCTGATCCACAGGATCTGCGCCAGATTGGCCGGCGCGTCATTGCGCAGCAGGCTGAAACGAAACAGGAAGGCAAGCAGCCAGGTGAAGGCGACGACCAGGGCATCGGCCGCTGCGGGGCGCCAGACGGCACGGGTTGAAAAACTCATGCGACGCTCCGCTCGCTCAGCCCCAGGCCACGCGCCACTAGTTCGCACACCCGCGCGCGCTGCGCCGCGCTCATATTCGAGCCCGAGGGCAGGCAGATGCCGCCTTCGAATAGCGCGCGGCTCACGTCCTGATTGGGGTCATGCGCGAAGTAGCGGCAGCCCGCATACAAGGGCTGCAAATGCATCGGTTTCCACACCGGCCGGGCCTCGACGTTGTGGCGTTCGAGAAAGTCGAGCAGGGCATCGCGGCGCGCCTGCGCGCTGTTGCCCTCACCGTCCTCCAGCACGAAGGCCGACAGCCAGCGGGTGGACCGGTGGCCCTCGGGCTCGGCCATCCAGCGCAGACCGGGTACGGACGAGAGCGCGTCGCGATACTGCGCGAACACGGCGCGGCGGCTCTGCACCCGTTGATCGAGCACCCGCAACTGACCGCGACCGATGCCCGCCAGCACATTGCTCAGGCGGTAGTTGTAGCCGTCTTCAATGTGCTCGTAATGCCGCGCCGGTTCGCGCGCCTGGGTGGAGAGTCTGCGGGCGTGGTCGATGAGCGCGGCGTCGTTGCCCACCAGCATGCCGCCGCCCGAGGTGGTGATGATTTTGTTGCCGTTGAACGAAAACACCGCCAGCCGGCCGAAGCTGCCGCTGGGGCGCCCGCGATAGGTCGCGCCGAGCGATTCGGCCGCGTCTTCGAGCATGGGCACGCCATAGCGTTCGAGCAGGGGGACGATGGCGTCCATCTCGGCGCTCTGGCCGTAGTGGCCCATCAGCGCCTGAAACTTTTTCTGGCG
>CALBRU010000391.1 GCA_937927695.1 uncultured Thiomonas sp.
ACGGTGTGGACCTGGAATGCCATCGGCAAGGCCAGCGGTTTCTGGGGGCTGCATCCGCGCGCCGAGGAGTCGCAGACCGGCTTTTTGCTCAACCATCTCATCCGCGAGGAGCTGCCGGCCCACGCGCTGGGCGCGGGGCAGGGCCAGATTTCCAACAGCGACCCGGTCACCGGCCAGGCCGGCTGGTATGACGTGCGGGTACGCATCGACCGCGCCGAAGCCCCGTCCGATACCGACGAACCTTCGCCCGATCTGGCCGAACAGAGCTGGCCGCAATTTGCTCCTCCCGCCGCGCTGCCCCAGCCTGCGCAGCACGCACCGCAGCTCAGCGTGCTGCGCTATTTCGCCGGGCGTTCGTCCCGCCAAGGAAAACAGCCATGACCCAACTCGCCCTGGTCATCGACCTCAACGTCTGCGTGGGCTGCCACGCGTGTGTCACTTCTTGCAAACAGTGGAACACTTCCGGCACGGCCGGGCATCTGAGTGATCACGAACCCTATGGCGAAAACCCGCTGGGCGTGTTTTTCAACCGGGTGCAGACCTACGAGGTCGGCCAGTTTCCGCGGACGCAGACCGTACACTTTCCCAAAAGCTGCCTGCACTGCGAAGAGCCGCCCTGCGTGCCGGTGTGTCCAACCGGGGCGTCGTACAAACGCAAGGAAGACGGCATCGTGCTGGTCGATAGCGACAAGTGCATCGGCTGCAAGTACTGCTCCTGGGCCTGCCCCTATGGCGCGCGCGAATACGACGAAGACCGCGGGGTGATGACCAAGTGCACCCTGTGCGTCGATCGCATCTACGACGAGAGCATTGCGCAGGCGCAGCGCCGCCCGGCCTGCGTCAACGCCTGCCCGACCAACGCGCGCCTGTTCGGCGATGTGCACGACCCCGAATCCGAGGTGTCGCGCGCCATCCGCGAGCGCGGCGGCTATGCCCTGATGCCCGAACTCGGCACCCGCCCGGCCAATCACTACCTGCCGCGTCAATTGCCGCAAGGCGCTGCTCCGACATGCGTGGAGCGCGTGCCATCGCGAGAGGCCACCGCGCGCCCACAAGCCGCTGCCGTGCTCCCGGCGCCGAGCGAGGCGGCGCTGGAAGTCGAAGCGCGCGGCTTGTTCGCCAAGCTGTTTGGCGCGCTTTCAAAGAATCAGCCCAAGCCCTCGCAAGCGCACCCCGGCCACAAGACCGCCGAGGTCACCCAACTGGAGGCTCGCTGAATCATGCGTCCCGCGTTTTCCGTTTTGTTGCTCACTACCCTGGTCGGTTGCGCGCAGGGGCTGGGGGTTGTGGTGGCGCTGCCAACGCTGTTCGGCGCGGCGCAGAGCGCCTCTTGGCTGGCGTTCTGCAGCCTGAGTCTGTGGATCATCCTGGGGCTGGGCGTCATCGGGCTGGCTGCCTCGTTCGGCCATTTGGGGCGGCCGGAGCGCGCCTGGCGCGCCGCCGCCATGTGGCGCACCTCCTGGCTGTCGCGTGAGGTCATCGCCCTGCCTGTCTTCCTGGGGTTGGCCGCCTTGAGTCTGCTGGGCATCCAAACCCTGCACGATTGGCCTGATCTGCTGGCTGCGGCCTTGATCGTCGGCGCGCTCGCGCTCTGGGTCTGCACCGCCATGATCTACGCGGGAGTGCGTTTTTTGCGCGAATGGGCTACCCCGCTCACCGTGCTGAATTTTGTGCTGATGGGTCTGGCCAGCGGCTGTCTTCTGGCTGCCGTGCTCGCCCTTTGGCGGCTCGCGCCGCTGGCGCCGCTCTATGCCCGCGCCGCCGCCGTATTGCTGGGTATCGCCCTGGCGGGGCGTCTGGCGGCGCTGTTGCGTGTGCGGGGTCTGACGCCTGCGGGGTCGATGCAGTCGGCCATTGGGGTGGGCAGTGCGGTGATCCGCCAGACTTCCAAGGGCTTCACCGCCGGGGCATTCAACACCCGCGAGTTCTTCCATGGACGAAGCGCGCTTTGGGTGGCGAGTGCGCGCTGGGGCTTCGTTGTGTTTGGCTTCGTGCTGCCGATCTTGCTGTTGCTTCTCACGCCACTGCCGCTGCGCTTCGTCGGTTGGCCGCTGGCGCTGGTCAGCAATCTGCTGGGCATGCTGGCCGAGCGCTGGGATTTTTTCGCCCAGGTCCGTCATCCGCAAAACCGCTATTACCAGGCCGCGCTGTGACCGATTGAAACCAGCGGGAACGCCCGCGCGCGGCGCGGCTCCATCCTTGTTTCGAAGGAGGATGAACATGCGTGGTAGCGGCCTTTTGTGCGGTGCCTTGTTGATATTGGCGTGTTTCGGGCAGGCGCAGGCCGCGCCCGAAGTGAAGACCCCGTCCATCTGCCTGTCGCAACCGCACAGCGCAGATTGCGCCGCGCAGACCCGGCGTGCGCTCAACGACCGCATGACCCATCTCTACCGCCTGGAATTGCAGAAGGTGATGGGCACCTACACCGAGCGGCGGCTCGATCATGCGCAGAATCTGTGGCGGCGCTGGGCGAATGCGGAATGCGAGTTTCGCAACGGCCCGCCCGATTGGCAAAATGCCGCCTGGAGCACGCGGCAAGATGACTGTCTCTCGGGCATGATCCGCGCCCGAATCGCCCAGCTTGACGGCTTTTTGCACTGCTCCGGCGCCACCTGCCCGCCCAAATGATCCGCGTCAGATAAGGTTCAGCATGTGCTTGCATCATCTACTGAAAACCCAAGGAGACCGCCATGCCCAACCCCACGAACCCGACCGACGTCCTGCTGCATGAACGCGATGCGCGCGGCGTGGTCACTCTCACGCTCAACCGCCCGCAGGCGTTCAATGCCTTGTCGGAGGCTTTGCTCGATGCCTTGCAGGCGCAGATCGACGCCTTGACGGAAGACGACACCGCCCGCGTGGTCATTCTGCGCGGCGCGGGCCGAGCTTTTTGCGCCGGGCACGATCTCAAGGAAATGCGCGCCCAGCCCTCTCAGGCCTATTACCAGTCGCTTTTCGCCCGTTGCGGCAAGGTCATGACCGGGTTGATGCGTCTGCCCCAGCCCGTCATCGCGCAAGTGCATGGCATCGCTACAGCGGCCGGCTGCCAGTTGGTTGCCAGTTGCGATCTGGCGGTGGCCAGCGCCGACGCGCGCTTTGCCGTCTCAGGCGTGAACTACGGGCTGTTCTGTTCCACCCCCGGCGTGGCGCTGGCGCGCAATCTGCCGCGCAAGCAGGCGATGGAAATGCTGCTCACCGGCGAATTCATCGACGCGGCCACCGCGCAGCAGCGCGCCCTCGTCAATCGCGTCGCCCCGGCCGATGCGCTGGAGGCGGAAGTGGAGCGCCTCGTCGCCAGCATTCTGAGCAAGCCCGCCGCCGCCGTGCGCATGGGCAAGGCGCTGTTCTACCGCCAGGTCGAGACCGGCATCGACGCGGCCTATCAACTCGCGGCGCAGACCATGACCTGCAATATGCTCGACGACTGCGCGCTCGAAGGCGTGCAGGCCTTCATCGAAAAACGCGAGCCGAGTTGGCGCGTGGTTTCAGGTGCCTGATGACGCGCTTGATGTTTCGCCCGGTGCGGGCAGCCGCGCCAACTCGATGACGATGAGGGACAGGTTGTCGCCGCGTCCGCCGGCGCGGGTGCGGGCCTTGTCGATCAGGTATTGACAGCACTCTCGCGGCTGCAGTTTGGAGGTGGCGATTTCCAGATCCTGATCGGTGAAGTAGTGCCACACGCCATCACTGCACAGCATGAGCACATCACCCGGCATCAGCGGGCTTTCTTCCACCGGCTTGGGCGGCAGCTCCGACATGCCCAGGCTGCAGGTCAGCACATTGCTCATCGGATGGTTGCGGGCCTTGGCTTCGGTGATCTCGCCCTTGTCGACCAGGGTTTGCACATACGAATCATCGGTGGTGCGCAGCAGCAGCCGACCGTTGCGGAAGATGTAGAGGCGGCTGTCGCCCACATGCGACCAGTAGCAGCGGCCTTCGTCGGCGTGGAACAGGGCGCAGATGATGGTGGAATGCGGCTCCTGCTCGGTGGACAGGGCGGTGAGCCGAATCATGCTGTGGCTTTCCTGCAAGATCTGCCGCAGCAGCGCATGCGGGTCGTCGCTGTCCGGGTGATAGCGCTCGAACAGTTGTTGTGCGGTGAGCATGACCTGATCGGCCGCCTTGCGTCCGCCGCTTTTTCCGCCCATGCCGTCGGCAATCACCGCCAGCACGCAGCCCTGCACGCGGGGGTGGGCAATGACCCGCAACTGATCCTGCTGATACGGTCGGTCGCCTTTGTGCAGACCGCTAGCCGCGCTCAGCCGCCAGCGGGTTCCCGCACGGTGCTGCACCGGCGTGGGCAGGGGCGGCAACCGGGACGGCGGGTAGTGATCGGCGGGGTCCATAGAATCGGCGGCGATTCGGGGCAGAAGACGGCTATGAGTGAGCGGATGAACAAACTGATGGAAAACACTGATTCTAGGGGGCGCGCATGTCCGCCTTCGCCATGCTGCGCGGCACTGGAAAGTGCCCGCCATCGGCATGCGCGCTGATTCCCCGTCTTCGACGCCACAGGCGCCAGAAAACTCCACGGCTTTGGCCGAACATTGCGACGCGCTGTTTTCTCCCGGCAGTCCGCTGCAGGAGGAATTGCCGCAGTGGTCGGTGCGCGAGGGGCAGCGAGAGCTGGCCCTTGCCGTGGCCGGGGCCATCGCCGACCGGGCCATCCTCATGGCGGAAGCCGGTACGGGCACGGGCAAAACGCTGGCCTACCTCGTGCCTGCACTGTTGCATGGCGGGCGGGTGATCATTTCCACCGCGACCCGCAATCTGCAGGATCAGCTCTACAACAAGGATCTGCCCGCAGCACGCCGTGCGCTGGGCGCAGCGGTGAGCACCTGCGTGCTCAAAGGCCGCTCGAATTACGTCTGTCTCTACCGCCTGCAGCGCGCGGCGGAATGGGTGCACGGCCGCCATGCCCATGCGCAATTGCGCCGCATCACGCAGTTCGCCAAAAGCGATGCGCGCGGCGATCTGTCGGCGCTGTCGGGGCTGGAAGAAAACTCCGCGCTCAACTTTCTCGTCACTTCCACCACCGACAACTGCCTCGGGGCCGACTGCCCTGACTACAAAGCCTGCTTTGTGATGAAGGCCCGCCGCGAGGCCTTGGCTTCCGACGTAGTGATCATCAATCACCATCTATTTTTCGCCGATCTGGCGTTGCGCGGCGAAGGCGTGGCCGAATTGCTGCCGACCGCAGACACGCTGATTCTCGACGAGGCCCATCAGCTTGCCGAGATCGGGGTGCAATTCCTCGGTGCGCGCTGCGGTACGGCACAGGTGGTCGATCTCAGCCGCGACGTGCTGGCCGGAGGCCTGCAACACGCCAAAGGCCTGGCCGACTGGCAGACCTTGAGCGGCGCACTGGAGCGCGCGGCGCGCGATCTGCGCCTGACCGCACCACAAAACCCGGGGCGTCTGAGTCAGCCCCAGGTGCTCGATCTGCCCGGCTGGGATGTGGCCTTGCACGACCTTCAGGCGCAACTGGCGCATACCGCGCAGGTGCTGTCGGCCCATGTCGAGGCGGCGGCTGAGTTCGAGCGGCTGATGGATCGCTGCACTGCCTTGCATCAGGCTTTTTCAAGTTGGCAGGCCGCACCTGACCCCGATCAGACCGACGCGCCGCCGCAGGTGCGCTGGGCCGACGTGGGCAGCGCGCATCTGCGGCTGCAAGCCGCGCCCTTGTCCATCGCACCGGCGTTTGCCGCCTTGGTGGCCCAGCGCAGTCAGGCCTGGATTTTCACCTCGGCGACCTTGAGCGTGGGCGGCAGCTTTCGCCACGCCCGCGCCGCACTGGGGCTGACGCCGGAGCAGGGCGGCTGTGCGCCGGTGGAAGGCGGGGGGGCGCCGCGTTGCCGCGAATTGCGCGTGGCCAGTCCGTTCGACTATGCCGAGCAAGGGCGCTTGCTGGTGCCGCAAGACTTGCCGCTGCCCAACCAGCCTGGCCATTCGGAATCGGTGGGAGCGCTCGCCGCCCAACTCGCCACGGGCAATACCGGCGGCACGTTCGTACTCACCACCACGCTGCGGGCAGCGAAGATCATCGCGCAAACCCTGCGCGCGCTGCTGCCCGGCAGGGCGGTGCTGGAACAGTTCGACGAATCGAAAGCCGCCTTGCTGGCCCGCTTTGCCAGCACGCCGCAGGCGGTGCTGGTGGGCAGTCAGAGTTTTTGGGAGGGCGTCGATCTGCCCGGTGACCGGCTGACCCTGGTGATCATCGACAAACTACCGTTCGCCCCACCTGACGATCCGCTCACTGCGGCACGGCTCAAGCAGATCGAGGCCGAAGGCCGCAGCGGCTTTGCCGACTACAGCATGCCTCAGGCCGCACTCTCGCTGCAGCAAGGGGCGGGCCGGTTGATCCGCACCGAAAGCGATAGGGGAGTGCTGGTGGTGTGCGACCGGCGCCTGACGGCGACCGGCTGGGGGCGACAACTACTGGCGAGCCTGCCGCCCTTCACGCGCGTGAGCCAAACCGCAGAGGCTCAGGCGTTTTTGCAGGGAACGAAGTGAATCAGGCTTACCAGAGCTTCCAGAACGAATCGTCGCGCTTGGGCAGACCTTCGGTGAGGTAGGTGCTCTGCGGGTAGTTCAGCTTGAGCACCCGCTCAGCGTCGTCGCGCAGTTGGGTCATGCCCAGTTTGCCGTAGGCATCGACCAGAATGGCCAGGGCGAGCTGAGTAGCCGGTGCGTCCTGATAGTGTTCGATGGCGCGTTGCGCGCGGTCGGCCGCGGCCACATAGGCGCCGCGACGGTAATAGAACAGCGCCACATGTGTTTCATACTCGGCCAGCGAATTCACGATATAGCGCATGCGCTGACGGGCGTCGGGCGCGTACTTGCTCTCAGGAAAGCGGGTGACGAGTTCCTTGAAACTCTCGAATGACTGCTTGGCCGCCGCCTGGTCGCGTTCGTACAACTTTTGGTCGGAGAGAAACGAGAACCAACCCTGGTCGGTGTTGAAGTTGATCAGGCCTTTGAGATAGAGCACATAGTCGGTGTAGGGGTTGTTGGGGTAGAGCTTTAGAAAGCGGTCGGCGGCGGCCAGAGCCTGCGCTCGCTCACCCTGCTTGTAGTTGCCGTAGGCGATCTCGATCAGTGCCTGCTGCGCCAACAGCCCGTAGGGGTAGCGCGACTCGAGCTTCTCATACAGCTTCACACCTTTGTCGGTGTTGCCGCTGTTCATCTCATCCTTGGCCTCTGCATACAATTTGGCCGACGACCAGCCCAGGGTTTCGTCTTTCGACGGCGTGGAAGCGCAGCCCGCAAGGCCCAGCAGCACGACTGCCGCCGCAGCGCCCAACAACCGCAACGTCCAGAGACGGTACAACGCAACACGCATATCAATCGCCCAGGGTGGTGTAAAGCTCGTAGATTATAGGGAGCCTCTTTGGGTGGCTCGATTCCCCCTCATGACCGATCTCTCTCCACACGCTTCGCCCCCTGCGGCCGACGGCGATTTCGCTGATATTGACGAAGACGGCACCACTGACGATTCGACGGTGCTCGAAGCCGTCGTCCCCGAGGCCGACGCCGGGCAGCGGCTCGACAAAGTGCTTGCCGCGCAGTTTTCGCAATATTCCCGCAGCCGCCTGCAGCAATGGTGCGAGTCGGGGCTGGTGCGCATGGGCGCTCAAGTGGCTGGCGTGCGCGACAAGGCCCGCGCGGGCGAAACCCTGCGCATCGCCGTGCCCGCATTGCCTGAAGACACCGCTTTCACGCCCGAAGACCTGCCACTAAACGTGGTGTTTGAAGATGCCGATCTGGCCGTGCTCAACAAACCGGCGGGGCTGGTGGTGCATCCGGCTGCGGGCAACTGGAGCGGCACCCTGCTCAACGGCTTGCTGGCCCGCTACCCCGAGACCGCAGGGCTGCCGCGAGCGGGCATCGTTCATCGCCTCGACAAAGACACCAGCGGGCTGATGGTGACGGCGCGCACACTGGAGGCGCAGACCGAGCTGGTGCGCCGACTTCAGGCGCGCACCATCCACCGCCAATATCTCGCGCTGGCCTGGGGGGCGGTCGATCGCCCGTTCAACGTCGATGCGCCCATTGGCCGGCACCCGCGCGACCGCCTGCGCATGGCGGTGGTGCATGGCGGCAAGCCCGCCCGTACCGATTTCACCCCACTGGCCGAACTCGACACCCGCTGGGGGCCGCTGACGGCGCTGCGTTGCAAACTGCACAGCGGGCGCACGCATCAGATTCGGGTGCATCTGCAGTTTGCCAAGCTCGAACTGGCGGCCGACCCGGTTTATGGCGGGCGCTTGCGGCCCGATCTGCCGCTGCAGCGCCAGGCGTTGCATGCCGCGCGGCTGGCGTTTTCCCATCCCCTGAACGACAGACCGATGGATTTCATCGCCCGCATTCCGGACGACATGGC
>CALBRU010000392.1 GCA_937927695.1 uncultured Thiomonas sp.
GGCACCATCACCATCGCCTCGACCGACGCCGACAAGGCCGCGATCGCCAAGCAGCGCATCATCGACCTCACCGCCGAAGTGGAAGTGGGCCAGGTGTATGACGGCGCCGTGGTCAAGATTCTCGATTTCGGTGCCCTGGTGAACGTGCTGCCGGGCAAGGACGGTCTGCTGCACATCTCGCAGATCGCCAACGAGCGCATCAACAAGGTGAGCGACTTCCTGCAAGAGGGCCAGAAGGTTCGCGTCAAGGTCATCGAAACCGATGACAAGGGCCGCTTTCGCCTGTCGATCAAGGCGCTGCTCGGCGAGGAATCGACTTCGGCGCCTGCGCAGCCGGTCGTGGCGCCCGCTGCCGTTGATGCTGACCTTGAGCCGGGCGTCTGATCGCTACGGGTTTCATGCGCGCCATCGAAATCTCCCAGCCCGGCGGACCTGAAGTCCTGCGTCTTTGCGAGCGGCCCATGCCGCAAGCCGGCGCGGGCGAGGTGTTGCTGCGCGTGCGAGCGTTCGGAGTCAACCGGCCCGATGCCTTGCAGCGGCGCGGTCTGTATCCGCCGCCTGCGGGGGCGCCCGACCTTCCGGGGCTGGAAGTCTGCGGTGAAATCGTCTCCGGCGATCTGGCGGGAACCGATTTGCACCAGGGCGATCTCGTCTGCGCGCTCGTCGCCGGGGGGGGCTACGCCGAATATTGCGTGGCGCCCACTGGCCAGTGCCTGCCCTTGCCGGACGGGCTGAGTGCGGAGGAGGGCGCTGCTCTGCCGGAAACCGCGTTCACCGTCTGGCACAACGTGTTCGAGCGTGGGCACTTGCAAGCCGGTGAGATGCTGCTGGTGCAGGGGGGGAGCAGCGGGATTGGCACGATGGCCATTCAATTGGCCGTAGCTAGCGGCGCACGCGTCATCGCCACGGCTGGCTCTGGCGAAAAATGTGCCGCCTGCCTCCAACTCGGCGCCGAACTGGCCATCAACTATCGCACGCAGGATTTTGTCGAGGCCGTACAGGCGCACACAGCAGAGCGTGGCGCCGACGTCATTCTGGATATGGTGGCGGGCAGCTATCTCGCCCGTGAGCAGCGTTGCCTCGCTGAAGAGGGGCGGCTCGTGGTCATCGCCGTGCAAGGGGGCGTGAAGGCTGAAATCGATGCCGGTCTGCTGATGCGCAGGCGCCAAACCCTCACCGGCTCGACTTTGCGCGCGCGCAGCGTGGCTTTCAAGAGCGCCGTTGCGCAGGCCTTGCAAAAAACAGTTTGGCCCTGGATCGAGCAAGGTCGTGTGCGACCTGTGATCGACGCCGTATTCCCCGCCGAGGACATCGTGCAGGCGCACCAGCGCATGGAGCAAGGGCAACACATTGGCAAAATCGTGCTGCGCTGGTCTTGAACCGCGCGCCATAAAACGACATCAGACAGGAGCAAAGCATGCGTCAGCAATTCGTCGCAGGAAACTGGAAAATGCATGGCAGTCTGGCGAGCAATTCCGCGCTGCTGACCGAGGTTCTTGCCGGTGTGGGAACCGCGCGTTGTGAAGTGGCGATCTGCGTGCCCTATCCCTATCTCTCCCAAGCGCAACAACTGCTGCAGACCAGCCAGGTTGCGCTGGGGGCGCAGGATTGTTCGGTGCATCAAAGTGGCGCACACACCGGTGAAGTGGCCGTGAGCATGCTGCAGGATTTTGGCTGCCGATATGTCATCGTCGGCCACTCCGAGCGCCGTGCCGATCATCATGAATCCGATGTGCTCGTCGCGGCCAAGGCCGAGCGTGCGCTCGAAGCGGGCATGACGCCCATCGTCTGCGTGGGAGAAACACTGGCCGAGCGTGAGTCGGGGCTGACCCGTGCCGTGGTGTTGCGTCAGTTGCTGGCGGTCACCCATCTTCTGCGAGAGCAGACATCGCGCATCGTCGTGGCTTACGAACCCGTCTGGGCGATCGGCACGGGCCTCACGGCGACCCCGGAGCAGGCGCAAGAAGTGCACGCTGTGCTGCGGGAGCATCTATGCACGGTGAGCGAAGCCGCTGTGGGTGTGCGTATTCTGTACGGCGGCAGCGTGAAGCCCGACAATGCGGCGGTGTTGTTTTCGCAGGCCGACATCGATGGCGGCCTGATCGGTGGGGCGTCGCTCAAGGCGGCCGATTTTCTGGCGATCACCGCGGCAACGCGCCAAGACTGATTGATTCGCAGGTTCGTCCTGCTTTGTGAAGTGAAGTTGTAAATCGCGCTTGGCGCGGATGAGTGCACAAATGCAAATTCTTTTGACCTTGACTCTGGTGGTGCAGATCCTGTCTGCGCTGGTGATGATCGTTCTGGTGTTGATGCAGCACGGCAAAGGCGCCGATATGGGCGCCTCTTTCGGCTCTGGTGCGTCGGGCAGCCTGTTCGGGGCAACGGGTTCGGCGAATTTTTTGAGCCGGAGCACAGCAGTTGCCGCCACACTGTTTTTCGTTACCACGCTGATGATGGCGTACTTCGGCAACCGCGCCAATTCCGGTGATGGCGGACTGATGGAAAAACTCGCTGCGCCCGCGCCGGTGGCCTCGGTTGCGACGCCTGCCAAACCAGCGGGCCCGATCAGCGAAATTCCTGTAGTGCCGGGTGCGGTGAGCAAGGCTTCGCAAGCCACCGCGCAGCCTAAGACGGCAGCGTCTACGGCGTCGGCGAGTCGGTAAATTCGCGTGTCATGCACCATCGCTCTTCATTGATGGTGCATTGCAGCAAACACAGGCTCTGCGACTTGTCAATCTGATCTGCTGTTGAGCATTGCGTTAGAGCAATATCCGACTGTTGCGTGTTGCTTCGCTGCATTGGAAGCATGTAAAATTCTTCTGTTTTACAAATCCGGTAACAAACAAGATGCGGGGGGGGGGTGGTAAGCGCGCTTTGCGAAGCGTTTTAAGCTGCCGCGCTGAAGATAGGCCACAGATAGGCGATGATCCTCATGATCGCTGTGGACTGCCCTTGAAGAGTTTTGTTGCGCTGGGCCACTTTCGCCGTGCAGATCAAGCGGTGGTGTTCAGGTGGTATCCGGTTTTGAGCCGACGTGGTGGAATTGGTAGACACGCTATCTTGAGGGGGTAGTGG
>CALBRU010000393.1 GCA_937927695.1 uncultured Thiomonas sp.
GCGTGAGCACGCCCGAGGGCGAACGCCGCGTGCTCAGCGCCGACGTGTCGCTGCGCCTGCACGCCGCGGGTGCAGCAGACGCGGCAAAATGACGGGGCCGAACGCCCTCGATCCCACTGACCCATGCGCACCCTGCTCCTTGCCCTGCTGCTCGTCAATCTTGTGTTTTTCGCCTGGTCGCAAGGCTGGATGGCGGGTGTCGGGCTCGGGCCAGTGACGCAGCGCGAGCCGCAGCGCCTGGCGCTGCAAATCCACCCCGAGCAGGTGCAGATCACCCCGTTGTCCAGCGCCTCGGCTGCGCCCGCCATCCCGCCGCAGCCCACGGCTTCCGCGCCCGCCAGCCTGCCGTCCGCCCCGATTGACGCTTCCGCCCCGGCCAGCGCCGAGCCCGCCCGTACCGCCAATGCCGTCTGCCGACAGATCGGCCCCTACGGCGCGCTCGAAGCCGAGGCGCTCGCACAGGCGCAGTCTGCACTGGCGCAGGCTGGGCTCAAGCCCATAGTCCTCAACGCGCCTGTGCCCGCGCAATGGATGGTGCTGCTCGGCCCCTATCCCAGCCAGACCGCCATGCGCACCGCGCTCGACGAAATCACGCAGCAAGGCAAGGTCAAGGTGTTCGCCCCGGTGACCGACCGCCCGCGCTACGAGCCCGGAATTTCGCTGGGCGTGTTTGCCAACGAAGCCGCGGCGCAGCAGCAGTTGCAGATCGTGCGCAAGCAAGGCGTACATGGCGCCAAGGTCGTGCAGCGCAATGCCGGACTGAGCCGCTCCGTACTGCGCCTGCCCGCGCTCACGCCCGACCAACTCGGCGCGCTGGAAAAAGTGTCAGGGCAACTCGGCGGGCAGATCGTCAAGACCTGCGCGACCGAAGGCGCTGCGCCGTAAACTGGTCACGCTCACACTGGTCACGCTCACCAAGGAGGCGCCATGTCCGCCGTGCTGTCCCGAGCTCATTTCACCTTTGAAGACTATCTCGCCTGGGAGGAAACCCAGACCGAGCGCCACGAATACATCGGCGGCGAAGTCTTTGCCATGGCCGGTGGTAGCACCGTGCACAACACTCTTTCGGGCAACGCCTATATCGCCCTGCGCAGCCAAACCCGCGGCACGCCCTGCCGGGTATATATGGCCGACGTCAAGCTGCAAGTCGAAGCCGCCGACGCCAGCTTCTATCCCGATGTGTTCGTCACCTGCTCGGCAGCAGACGCCGAGCGGCGTAACGTGCAACAAGACGCGCTGCTCATCATCGAGGTGCTTTCGCCCTCGACCGAAGGCCATGACCGCGGCGACAAATTCGCCGCCTACCGCCTGCTGCCCAGTTTGCAGACCGTGCTCTTCGTCGCGCAGGCCCAGCCTCATATCGAGGCCTTCAGCCGCAACGCCGACGGCTCGTGGACGCTGCATGAAGCCAGCGGGCTCGACGCCCAACTCACCTGCACCGCCGCCGAGCGTTCGTTCATCTTCTCACTGGCTGATCTCTACGCCGGGGTCGATTTTTCTGCCGCGGCCGCCGAGAAGGCTGCCGCAAGCTCTGGCACGTCGGCGTAAACCTCCGCCAGCGCCAGATCGGCATTCAGGCAATCCAGCCGCAATGCGCCAGCGGTGCAGCGGGTGAAATCCCACTCCTCGCCCGGCTCGCCTTGGGCGCGGTAGTAGCGATCGACCGTCGCGCTCGCGCTGTCCACGATCAAATATTCCCGCAGCCCCGGCACCTGTTGGTAGGGAAACACTGAAAAATTCCTCCCCCGCTCGCGGGGGAGGTTAGGAGGGGGAGATAAACGCTTGATTCATGGCGTTTTTCCCCACCCCAACCCTCCCCACGAGTGGGGAGGGAGATTAAATCAGCGCTTCCGTAGGCGAACAGCTTTTCCCGCCGGTCGATGCGCTCGGTGTTCGGCGACGTCACCTCCACCACCAGGCAGGGCCGGCTGCGGTAATACGGCGACTCGCGGTCTTGCGCGTCACAACTCAGCACCAAGTCCGGGTAATAAAAGTAAGTGCCGCGCAGCGCCTGCACCCGCACCTTCATGTCGGCGATGAACAACTGGCAGCCCGCCTTGCGCGCCAGCGGCCCAAGTGCAATCGCCAATCCGGTCACGATCAGCCCATGCCGGTCGCTCGCCCCCGCCATCGCCACCACCACGCCGTCGAGGTATTCGCGCTTCACCTCCGACAGCGGTTCGGTGTCCAGATACTCTTGCACGCTCACTGGACTACCCTCCTCGCTGCGCTCGACTCCCCGAGGGAGTTGAGCGCTCCTTCGGAGCGGCCGTGCGGAGCGCTCATGCGTGAAGCCAAATCGTGCAAATTCGCCGCCATCACCTTCTCCCATGCTCGATCAGCGCCGATTGTCTCCCTGCACGCCCCCGGTTTTCAACCACGCCTGCGCCAGCCGCACCCAGAAGCTGCCGCCAAGCGGAATGAGGTCGTCGTTGAAGTCGTAGTTCGGGTTGTGCAGGGTGCACGGCCCTTCGCCGTGGCCGGGCACGCGGTGGTCGCCGTCGCCGTTGCCGATGATGAGATAGGCGCCGGGTTTTTCCTGCAGCATGAAGGAAAAGTCTTCCGCCCCCATCGACGGCACAAACGCCTGCACCGCGTCCGCCCCCACCATGTCCACCATGACGGCCCGGGCGAACTCGGCTTCGGCAGCGTGGTTGATCGTGGGCGGATAGTTGCGCTTGAACGCGAAATCGCACCCCACGCCAAAGGCCGCCGCAGTGTGGGTGGCAATCTCGCGCATGCGGGTTTCAATCAGGTCCAGCGTTTCCGTGGTGAAGGTGCGCGCCGTGCCCTGAATTTCGGCATATTCGGGAATCACATTGGTCGCCTCGCCCGTGTGGATCATGGTGACCGAAATCACCGCCGGGTCGAGCGGGGCGCGGTTGCGGGTGACGATGGTCTGAAACGCCTGCACCATCTGGCAGGCGGCAGGCACCGGGTCGATGCCCAGATGCGGCATGGCCGCATGCGCCCCCTTGCCGGTGAGTTTGATGTGAAACTCGTTGCTCGACGCCATCACCGGCCCGGCCTTCACCGCGAAATGCCCTGCGGGAAGGCCCGGCCAGTTGTGCATGCCGAATACCGCCTGCACCGGAAAGCGCTCGAACAGGCCGTCCGCGATCATTTCGCGCGCCCCGCCGCCGCCCTCCTCGGCCGGCTGGAAGATGCACACCACCGTACCGTCGAAATCGCGCGATTTGGCCAGGTATTGCGCTGCCGCCAGCAGCATGGTGGTGTGGCCGTCGTGGCCGCAGGCGTGCATCTTGCCGGGGTGCTGGCTGGCGTGGGCAAAGGTGTTGAATTCGGTCACCGGCAGGGCGTCGAAGTCGGCGCGCAGGCCGATCATGCGGCCATTTGCCTTGCCACCCCGCCCCGCGTCGCGCCCGTGTATCACCCCCACCACCCCGGTCTTGCCCAGACCGCGATGCACCTCCACGCCCCAGGCCGCCAGCCGCGCCGCCACCACGTCGGACGTGCGCTGCTCCTCGAAGCACAGCTCGGGGTGCGCGTGCAGATCACGCCGCAGCGCGGTCAGCGCGGCGGCCTCGGTCACGATGGAATCGATGAGTTGCATAGCGGTGTCCTATCGTCAGTCTGAAAGCAACAAGCGGGAAACCCGGCGTCAAGCCAGCACGACGAGGTCGCCATAACGCGCCTGCACCGCATCGTGCGTCAGCAGATGCATCGGTTCGGTCACGGCCTGCGCCACCAGCAAGCGGTCGAACGGGTCTTGATGATGCGGGGGCAGAGACTCCACAGCGGCGGCATGCTCGGGCTCGACCGGCAGAAAAC
>CALBRU010000394.1 GCA_937927695.1 uncultured Thiomonas sp.
GAAATAAAACATCTGTCCGATGGCAATGGTGATCATGGCGAAGTAGATGCCGCGGCGACGCACGGCGATGGGCGCGAGCACGGCGGCCACAACGCCCCCCAGCAAAGTGCCCCCGAGCAGCGCCAACAGCACGTTGTGCGTCATGTACTTGAGCATCAAGCCGACGCCGTAGCTGCCCAGCCCGAAATAGGCGGCATGCCCGAACGACAGGCCGCCGGTATGCCCGAGCAGCAGATTCAGCCCCATGGCGGCCAGACCGTAGATCAGCACGCGCGAGGCGATGTCGTTGTAGCCGCCGACATAGTGCAGCCAGGCCGGGGCGGTGAGCAGCACCAGCGCCAGAATGCCGGTGCCGAGATGCTGTTTGAGGTTGGATGTTTGCATGGCAGATGGGGGAGGTGGAGCGGTATAGGCAGGCGTACTCATTCGAACAATCCCTCCTGTCCCATGAGTCCGCGCGGTCGCACCACGAGCATCAGCCCCATGATGAGGTAAATCACCGCCTCACTCGCGGCGGGAAAGTAGGCCGTGGTGATGCCCGAGGCCACCCCGATGAGCAGACCGCCCAGCAAAGAACCCAGCAAGGAACCCACGCCCCCGACCACGATGGCGACAAAGGCTGGCATCAGCAGGCCGTCTCCCATCGTCGGCTCCAGCCCGAGCTGACCCGCCGCCAGAATACCGGCCACGCCCGCAAACACGATGCCGATGACAAAGTTCGCGGTGCGCAGCAGGTAAATGTTCACGCCAAGCGCCGATACGGTTTCGAGATCGGCATTGCCGGCGCGAATGCGGATGCCCAGTCGGGTGTAGCGCAGTACGGCGAACAGCACGGCAGTCCCCACCAGAGCAACGGCGACAACAAAGAGGCGGTAGCCGGTGAGAAAGAAGTAAGTCTGGCTGAGGGGATGTCCCAACGATTCCGGGATGGACAGCGGCACGCCGTTGGCGCCCCAGACGGTGCGGATCACGTCCTGCATGATCAGCGCCAGACCGAAGGTGAGCAACAGCGAATACAGCGGATCGCGTTTGTACAGGCGGCGAATGAGAAACACCTCGACCACCAGTCCCAGCACCCCGGCGAGCAGCGGCGCCACCGCCAGCGCCCCCCAGAAACCCAGACTCGGCTCCAGGGTGTACGCGAAGTAGGCCGCCAGCGCCATGAACGCGCCCTGGGCGAAATTGATGGTGTTGTTCAGCCCGAGGATGAGCGCCAGACCGAGCGCCAGCAGCGCATAGAACGCTCCGGTGATCAGGCCGTTGAACGTATTGAAAACAAGGACGAGATTCAAGGCAATGCCTCCGCAGCAGCAGATGGACAGGCTGCGGACTCGCGCAGTGGCGGGTCCGCAGGTACGCGCAGTGGCGCCTCAGGCGCGCGGAAGCACGCAGCCGGTTTCAGAAGGCGGCAGCGCGATCTTCTCGCCCGGCACGATGGCCGAAACGTCGAACAGGTTCGGATACTTGCCGGTCTGGATCACGTGCCCTGGGAACATGCCCAGCATCAGTTGGTGATCCTGCGGACGGTAGAACACATTGCCGGGCTGAAGTGCGATCTCCGGGGGCAGAACCAGGCCCTCCATCGCCTTGACGACCTTGGCCGTTTCGAGCGACTTGGCCTTTTCCACGGCCAGCCGTATGGCATGCGTCGTGGCAAAACCAAACCATGCGCGCGCCGTCGGATATTCCCCTTTATTGGCTGCGGCGTAACGCTTGACGAAATCCGCCACATGCGGGGTGTTCGGCTGGTTCCAGTACCACTCCATGGTCCACCAGCCGTAGCGGGCCGCCTCGGGCAGCGCCTGCGCCTGCTCCAGCTCGAACAAAGCGCCACCCACGGCGATGTCTTTGTTGATGCCGAATTGCGCGATCTGCTTCATGCAGTTGACCTGATCGTTACCGGCCAACAGCAGGCAGAGCACGTCGGGCGACTTGGCTTTCACGTCGATCAGATAGGACGAAAAATCAGTCGCCCCCACAGGCACCAGCGCGCCGCCCACCACGGAGCCTCCCGCCTTCTTGAGCTGTGTGGTGTAGTCGGCCTGCTCAGACTGGCCAAAGGCGTAGTCAGTGGTCAGGAAATACCACTTCTTGCCGAATTTCTTGTAGAGCGTCTCGAAGTCGCCGGCCGTCAGCATCCAGGTGGTCGAGCAGGTGCGAAAGGTCGTGGTCTTGCACTCCTTGCCGGTCAGGCTGTCGACGTGACCGCCGGTACAGACGAAGAGCTTGTCGTGGCGATTGGCAAACTGCGACACGGCGAGCGAGGCCGCGGAGTTGACCGTGCCCATGAGGAAGTCCACCTTGTTCTGGCTCAGCAGGCGCGAGGCCTTGTCCACCGCAGTGCCGGGGTTGCCCGCGCTGTCTTCCACGAAGATCTGCAGAGGACGTCCCATCACGCCGCCCGCCTTGTTGATCTCGGCTTCAGCGAATTTGGCGCCCTTGATTTCGCTCTGCCCGAGCGCAGCAAACGTGCTGGTGATGGGATCGATCATGCCGATCTTTACTGGCGTCTCGCTGGCGCCCCAGCTCGGCACCTGCGTGCCCAGCAAAGCGGCCAAACCTGCCGCGCCGCCCGCCTTGATCAGCGTGCGACGATCCATCTGAACCTGCTCTTTCGAGTCTTCCTTGTTCATGCCTGTCTCCTGTTGTGTCAACGAACTGAAATGACGTTTTTTGTGAACCGAGGCGACTATAGGCAGACAGCCAGAAAAGAGATAGAGGAGGAGTCGGGATGATTTGAAACCTGATGTAATCCGTGTAATTTCGCGTCATGAACCCGCAAAATCAAGGCCCAATCAGCCAGGGTGTACCCGAAGAAATCTCAAACCGGGTGCAGGTGTTTTGCCTTGGATTTGAAGAATCAAGCGCCTGTGCCGCAGACCAGCGGCACAGCTTTCACACCAGATCGCGCAGCCGGTACCACAGCATGCCCAGCACCAACGCGGGGGTGCGCAGCAGGTCGCCGCCGGGGAAGGGTTTGTGGCGCAGGCGGGTGAACAGGTCGAAGCGCTCGGCCTGTCCGGCTATGGCCTCGGCGGCCAACTGCCCCGCCATGCCGGTGAGGGCCAGGCCGTGGCCCGAGAAGCCCTGCAGATACAGCACATCGGGGGCGATTCGGCCGAAGTCGGGTGCGCGGTTCATGGTGATGTCGACAAAGCCGCCCCAGGCATGGGTGATCTTCACATCGCTGAGCTGCGGATAGACCGCCAGCATGCTGCGGCGCATGGTGGCGGCGAGGTCGCGCGGCGTCGCCGTGGAATAGCTCACCCGGCCGCCGAACAGCAGACGGTCATCGCCGGTGAGGCGGTAGTAATCGAGGACGAACTGGGTGTCGCACACGCAGGCGCGGTTGCGCACGAGTGACTTGGCGCGCTGCGCGTCCAGCGGTTCGGTGGCGATGATGTAAGTGCCCACGGGCATGATGCGCCGGGCCAGTTTGGGGGATACGTCGCCAAGCTGCACATTGCCCGCAAGCAGCACATGGCGCGCGCGCACGCTGCCCTGCGCGGTCTGCACCAGGGCCTTGCCGCCACCGGCCTGCGCCGCGGGTTTGACGCTGATGACGGGCGATTGCTCGTGCAGCACCACCCCGGTATCCAGTGCGGCGCGGCCCAGTCCCAGGGTGTAGTTGAGCGGATGCAGGTGGCCGCCGAAATCGTCGAGCACTGCGGCGCAGTAGCGTTTGCTGGCAATGAGGCTGCGGGTCTGCTGCGCATCGAAGCTTTGCAGATGGGTGTAGCCGTATTCGCGCTGCATGTGCTCGGCCCAGGCATGCAGCGCGCGGGCCTTCTTGGGCGTGACCGCCACGCTCATCGCGCCGGGCGTCCAGTCGCAGGCTATGGCGTATTGGGCGATGCGTTCGCGCAGCAGACGAATGGCGTCGAGCGACATTTCCCAGGCGAAGTGCGCGCTCTTGGCGCCGAGCTGGCGCTCGAACGGCTCCATCTCGCTGGCATAGCCCGCCAGCGCCTGACCGCCGTTGCGGCCCGAGGCACCCCAGCCGATGTGTCGCCCTTCGAGCAACACCACCTGCATGCCGCGCTTGCGCAGTTCCAGCGCGGCGGACAGCCCGGCCAGACCGCCGCCGACGATGCACACATCCGTCTGCACCTCGCCCTGCAGCGGCGCATGGCGCGGCGCGGCATGCGCGGAGTCGACGTAGTACGAGTTCTCGATCAGGCGCTGCGCCTGTTGTTCCAGCCGCATCATGCGCGGGATCCTTCCGGGTCAGGGGGTGACAGTTTTTTCTGAAGCAACTCGCGCGCACAGATAAGTCCAGACGCACAGCGCGGCGATATTGGAGGTGAGTTCGGCGTGGTCGTAAGGTGGCGACACCTCCACGCAGTCCATACCGACAAAAGGCAGCTGCATGGCGCACAGCTCTTCGAGCAGCGAAAGCACTTGCGCGCTGCTCAAGCCGCCGGGCTCGGGCGTGCCGGTGCCGGGGGCGAAGGCGGGGTCGAGACAGTCGATGTCGAGCGTGACATACACCGGGGCGTTGCTCGCGGCCAATCGGGCGCGGATGTCGGCGATGATGGGCGCGAGCTGCGACGGGCTCTCCAGGCCGCGCAATTCGCGCGCGGTGATCACCCGGCCACCGATGGTGTTGACGTATTCACGGGCCTCGCGCTCGGCGGCCGAGCGTATGCCCACCTGCACAACACCCTGCGGCGCCACCAGCCCCTCCTGCACCGCCTCGTAAACCCAGGTGCCGTGACCCGAAGGCTCACCGAAGTGGTCGGTCCAGGTGTCGCAATGCGCATCGAAATGCAGCACCGCCAGCGGCTGGCCATGTACCGCGCGCAGGGCGCGCAGCAGCGATAGAGTGATGGAATGATCGCCGCCGAGCCACACCATGTGCTGACGCGCCAGGAGCGGCTGCGCCTGGGCTTCGAGCGCGGCGCGCATGGCCTCCAGGCTGGTGTTGGGCAGATACAGATCGCCGTGATCGCACAGGTCTGCGGTGGGCGAAAGATCGAAAAACGGATGCGTGGCATCGCAAAGCATCTGGCTGGCCTGGCGGATGGCGTTCGGCCCGAACCGGGCGCCGGGGCGGTTGGTCACCGCCCCGTCCCAGGCCACACCGGCCACGCCGAAGCGGGGCGTCGGCGCATTCTCGGCGGTGGCTGCTGCGCCGAGAAACCGTTGCTGTGACAGATAGGCAAAAGCGTGTTGAACCATATTTTTCGAATAAGTGAACGGACTGCGAAGTTCAGTCCACGCCAATGAAGCCCTGCAAGCGGTCTGAACCATATCGACATTTTTTCAGGAACGATAGAACCACTTCGCCCACCGCGCGCGGGGCCATTTCGGAGCTTGCCAGACGCTCGCAGGACTGGCGATACTGCGCGTCGGCCGCTTTCCATCGCGCCCTCCATTGCACATTTTCCAGCGCCCACCGTCATGAGCCCCACAAGCCTTCCCGCCGACCGCATTGCCCGCTTTCACGCGATTGAAACCGCCCGCTTCCTGGCAGAGCATCCGCGCTGCGTCGCGCTGCACCAGCAGGCGCAGCGCCGCTTTCTGTTCGGCGTGCCCATGCACTGGATGGCCGATGCGCCTTCGCCCGTGCCACTCTATGTGGACAAGGCGCAGGGCGCCCGATTGTTCGATGTGGACGGCCACACCATCATCGACTTTTGTCTGGGCGATACCGGCGCCATGTTCGGCCACAGCCCCGCAGCCATCGCCCGCACCCTGGCGGAACACGGCGCAGACGGCGCCACCACCATGCTGCCCTCGACCGTGGCGCTGGAGGTTGCGGATCTGCTGGAGCAGCGCTTTTGCCTGCCGATGTGGCAGTTCACCGCCACGGCCAGCGATGCCAACCGCTTTGTGCTGCGCTGGGCACGTGCGCTCACCGGGCGCAAACACATCGTGGTGTTCAACGGCTGCTATCACGGCACGGTCGATGACGTGTTCGTCGATCTCGATGCCGACGGCGCCACCCACACCCGCCCCAGCCTGCTCGGCCAGGTCGTCGATCTCACCACCTACACCCGGGTGGTCGAGTTCAACGACCTGGACGCGCTGCGCGCCGCGCTGGCCGCAGGCGACGTGGCCTGCGTGCTCACCGAGCCGGTGCTGACCAATATCGGCATGGTGCTGCCCGAGCCGGGCTTTCTCGACGGCGTGCGCACACTCACCCGCGAGCACGGCGCGCTGCTGGTGATCGACGAAACCCACACTCTGTCCTGCGGGCCTGGCGGCTATTGCCGCGATTACGGCCTGCTGCCCGATGTGCTCGTTCTGGGCAAGCCGATTGCCG
>CALBRU010000395.1 GCA_937927695.1 uncultured Thiomonas sp.
GCAGTGTGGATCAACAAAGAGCAGCGCGACCGCGCGCAGGCGCTGGGCTACACGGTAGTCGATCCCAGCACGGTGTTGGCCACCCATCTGCACCACCTGCTGCAAACCCATGCGGCCGAGTTGCTCGGGCGCGAGGAAGTCGAAGGGCTGCTGGCGCATCTGTCCAAGCGTTCGCCCAAGCTGGTTGAAGATCTGGTGCCCAAGCTCATTTCCGCCGACCGGCTGCGCAAGGTGCTGCAGAACCTGCTGACCGAAGGCGTGCCCATTCGCGATATGCGCACCATCGCCGAAGTGCTGGCCGAACACGCGGGCCAGGTGAGCGATACCGACGAACTGACCGCCCGGGTGCGGCTGGCGCTGGGCGCCTACATCGTGCAGAGTCTGTCGCCGGGTGGGCAGGAACTCTCCGCTGCGGTGCTCGACGGCCAGTTGGAACAGATTCTGCTTTCCAGCCTGCGCGCCGACCCGCAGCAACCTTCGGTCGAACCCGGGCTGGCGCAGCGGCTGATGGACAAGGCGCGCGATCTGATGCAGCGCATGGAAGCGCAGGGCGCCACCGGCGTGCTGCTGGTGAGCGCGCCGCTGCGGCAGTTTCTCGCCCGTCTGCTGGCGCGCAGCGCGCCGCGGCTGCGGGTGCTGTCCTATGCTGAAATTCCCGACCAGAAACAGGTCAAGGTCACCGCCACGCTGGGGGCGTAAATGCTGGAGTCTGAATCGTGAAAATCAAACGCTATACCGGAACGAACACCCGCGAGGTGCTGACCCGCATCCGCAACGATCTGGGGCCCGACGCGGTGATCCTGTCGAATCGGGAAATCGTCGGCGGCGTCGAATTAATGGCGGCGGTTGACTTCGACGCCAGCCGGTTTCCGTCGGAGGAGTCAGGGGAGGCGGCTGCGCCCGTGGCACTTGCGGCGCCGTCTCCCGTGCCGCCATCGGCTAAAACGGCAGACGTTGCTGTGACGGCGCCGCCTGCGTCAGCCGCTGTGCAACAACCTCCCCACCCCAACCCTCCCCACGCGTGGGGAGGGGGCGAACCCAACCCCTCTCCTACCCGTGGGGGAGGCAGGGAGGGGCATCCGAAAGAAGCGCAAAGCGCTGTTTTCACCTCCCCCACCCGTGGGGGAGGCTGGGAGGGGGAGGGTCGTGCCGCTCAAAAACCTCCCGGCGATCTGCCCTTGCCCGCAGTGGCGCGTGTGGCCGCGCCCGCCGCGCCGCGTGCCGCTGCGCAGGCGGCGCCGATCACTCTGGAACAGAAGGACGCCGCGTCGCTCGCCGCAGCGCACACGGGCGCAGCGCCCGGCCCTGCGGCCACGGCCCGCCACAGCCAGCGCGACCCTGCCGAAACGATGACGCCGAAGGACGAACTCGGCGTCATGCGGCACGAATTGCAGGACTTGCGGCAGTGGATTCAGTCGCAGATGTCGGGCCTGGCCGACGCCGGGCCGCTCACCCCCGTGGGCGAGCAGTTGCAGGCGCTGGGCTTCTCCACCGCGCGGGCACGGCAGCTCGGCAGCGCCTCGTTGAATCTGCGCGGGGCCTTGGCCGCCTATCTCGGCAAGGGCTTGCAGGTGGCGGCCGATCCGGTTTCCGCCGCCGGCATTTACGCCCTGGTCGGTCCCACCGGCGCTGGCAAGACCACAACAATAGCCAAGCTCGCCGCGCGTCTGGTGTTGCGCCACGGCACGGCGGCGGTGGCGCTGATCACCACCGACACCTACCGCATCGGCGGGGTGGAACAACTCAAAATCTACGGCCGCATTCTGGGCGTGCCGGTGGCGGTAGCGCGCGATGGCGAGGAACTGCAGCAACACCTGCGCGACTTCGCCGACCGCCGCTATGTGCTGATCGACAGTATTGGCCTGAGCCCGCGCGACGCGCGCATGGCCGAGCAGATGCAATGGCTGCAGGCGCTGGGCGACAGCGTCACCCGCCTGTTGGTGGTCGGCGCCGGGCTGGCGCCGTCGGCCTATGCCGAACTCTGGTCGCTGTACCGCCGTCTGCCCGTGGCGGCGGCCATTCTCACCAAGCTCGACGAGAGCCCGAGCTTCGGCGCCGCGCTGCAGTGGCTGGTGGAGGGCAGCGTGCCACTATGGTTCTACACCGACGGCCAGCGCGTGCCGGAAGACCTGCATGTGCCGTCGCTGGCTAAGATCACGGCTTTGCTGGAACACGATCCCGTGACCCGTTTCGACTCCGCCCCCGTCATGGCCGCCGCCCTTGTGGCGGCGCCGAATGCCCGTACCGCTTGACCCGACAGAAAGACGCCATCATGGATCAAGCCGAAGGACTACGCCGCTTGCAGCGCCCCCCGACCAAGGTCATCACCGTCGCCAGCGGCAAGGGCGGGGTGGGCAAGACCAATGTGGTCGCCAATCTGGCCATCACCCTGGCGCGCGGCGGCCAGCGGGTGATGGTGTTCGACGCCGATCTGGGCCTGGGCAATATTGACATCCTGCTCGGCCTCACGCCGCGCTACAACATCAGCCATGTGCTGTCGGGCGAGAAGCGGCTCAGTGACGTACTGGTGCGCGGACCGCAAGACATTCTTGTGCTGCCGGCTTCCAGCGGTGTGGCTGGCATGGCCTCGCTGGACGTCGCCACCCAGTCGCGGCTGATCGATGCGGTGAGCACGCTCGACATTGCTCTCGACTATCTGCTGGTCGATTGCGCCGCCGGCATTGCGGGCGACGTGCTCACTTTCAGCCGTGCCGCGCAAGACCTCATCGTGGTGCTGAGCAACGAGCCCGCCTCGGTGGCCGATGCCTACGCGCTTATCAAGGTGTTGAGCAAGCAATACGGCCTCAAACGCTTTCACCTGCTGCCGAACATGGTGCGTGATGCGCGCGAGGGGCAGGCGCTGTTCGCCAAGATCACCGGCGTGGCTGACCGCTACCTCGACGTGTCGCTCGATCTGGTGGGCAGCATTCCGCTGGACGCGTCGCTGCGTGCGGCGGTGCGCAGCCAGCGCGCCGTGGTCGAGTCCGCGCCGCAGAGCGCGTCCGCCGTCGCCTTTGCCGCGCTGGCCTCACGGGTGAAAAACTGGCCGCTGCCACAGGGGCCGAGCGGTCGCATCGAATTTTTCATGCAGCAGTGGCTGCGGGCAGAGCAGGCCGCCTGAGGGCGCGCTGCACCGTAGACACGGCTCCCAATCGGATGAAACCCGGCCTCTATCCTGCCCCCGAAAGCCGCGAGGAGCGCCTGAGCAAGCATTTGCCCATGGTGCGGCGCATTGCGGGCCAGATGGCGGCGCAACTGCCGGCCTCGGTCGATTTTTCCGATCTGGAGCAGGCGGGCATGATCGGCCTGTGGGACGCGCTCGACCGCGGAGAAATGCAGTCGCCCGCGCAGTTCGCCACCTACGCCGCCATTCGCATTCGCGGCGCGATTTACGACGAACTGCGCAAGCTCGACTGGCTGCCCCGCCGCAGCCGCGCCAAGGAGCGTCAGATCGAGCGCGCCGAGGCGCTGCTCACCCAGCGTCTGGGCCGCCACCCCGAAGACGGCGAGATCGCCGCGCATCTGGGCTGGGAGCTGGCCGAGTATTACGACGCGCTGGCCGAGACCAGCATGCAGCTGGTCTACCTCGAAGACCTCACGCACGACGACGGCGGCTCGGTGGCCGACCGCAAGGCCGACGAAGCCAGCCTGT
>CALBRU010000396.1 GCA_937927695.1 uncultured Thiomonas sp.
TGTTGCGCCAGCCAATGCGCAACCACGCGCTCGCAGCGCTGCGGCTCGCTGACATCATCGCCTGCGGCGACGAATAGCAGCTCGCCCTGCGCCAGCGCCACCAGGCGGGAAAAGTGCGCGCTGATGCCTTCGTTTTGCGCATTGCGCCGCACCAGGACGCGATGCGGGCCGCGATAGTCGCGCACCGCATGCTCGATGCGCGCAAAGGTGTCGTCGCTGGAGGCGTCGTCGGAAATCAGGATTTCCAGGGGCGAGTAGGTTTGGGCCAGGGCGGCCTGCACTGCACGCTCCACAACGTCCTGCTGCTCATGGCAGGCGAGCAACAGGCTGACCAGCGGTTGGTCCGATTGCTCAGGCCGAGTTGTGGCGTTCATTGGTGTGCACCATCCACCGCCCCGCCTGCTGCCGCACCACCTCGGGCAGGTGGTGCTCGCGTGAAAACACCTCGCGGATCCACTCGGCATCGTTGCCGCGAGCGCTGACGTCGGCCAGTAACTCGCGCAGGGCGACGTCGGATTTGCAGTCTGCGGCGTGGCCTTCGAGTTTGACGAGGGTGCGGATGAGGTCTTCGCGCAGGGTGCGGTGTTCGCGGGTGGCGGGGTCGACGAAGGTGCCGTCGAAGCCGAAGCGGCAGGCCTGAAAGCGGTTGAAGGTGTAGACGAGGTAGTCGTCTTCCTGCGGCTGGAAGGGCCGCTCGCGCTGAATGTAGGCGCCCAGGGTTTGAATGTAGGCGGCGATGCGCGCGGCCTTGGTGATGGTCAGCGGAGTGTCCATTACGCGTACTTCAATGGTGCCGTATTCGGGCTTGGGGCGGATGTCCCAGTAGAAGTCTTTCATGCTCTTGACCACGCCGGTGGCGGTCATTTTGTCGAAGTAGCGCTCGAAGTCTTCCCAGGTCAGGGCAAAGGGTGCGCGGCCCGAGAGCGGGAAGGCGAACACCGAGTTCAGCCGCGCGGAGTGAAAGCCAGTGTCTTCGCCCTGCACATAGGGCGACGAGGCGGAGAGGGCGATGAAGTGCGGAATGAAGCGGGAGATGCAGTGCAGGGTGTAGAGCTCGGTGGCCGCCGCAGCATAAAAAAAAAAAACATGCTGGCCGAACACGGTGAACTGCTTGCTCAGGTAGCCGTACAGCTCGGAGAGCTGCAGAAAGCGCGGTTTGTCGAAAATGCGCTGCTGCGCCCAGTGCTGGAACGGGTGGGTGCCGCCGCCGGCCAGGCCCACATCGAGCTTGTTGGCGGCTTCCACCAGCGCGCCCTGAATCTCGGTGAGCTGGGCCAGGGCGTCGTCATAGTCGGTGCAGATGCCGGTGGCGAGCTCGATCATGCTCTCGGTCATTTCTGGCGTGACCACGCCGGGCAGCTTGTGGCCTTGCAGCAGACGCAGCAGGTCGGGGGCGCAGGGCATGAGGTCGTAGTTATGGCGGTTGACGATCTGCAGCTCCAGCTCGATGCCGATGCTCAAGGCACCTGATTTGGTGAATGGCCCCAGACTCATGCGTTTCCTCCCGTGGAGCGGCTCACCGGGCCTGGGGCGATGTCTCCGCTATAGCCCAGCGCCCAGCGGGTGAGCAGCGGGGCCAGCAGTTCGAGCAGGGCGATGGCGCTGAACGCGACGGCCAGCATGGGGTGCAGCGCCGCCCCGGCCGAGCTGCCGAGAAAACTCAGCGCGAGCACGAAGCTCACGCCTGCGGCCGGGTTGAGCGACAGGCCCAGCGCGACAGACTGCCGCCAGCTCGCTCCGCTGACGCGGCCGAACGCCAGCGCACCCGCCAGCTTGGCCACCAGCCGCACGATGATGACCAGCGCTGCTGCCAACCCGCCCGCCAGCAGAATGCGGGCGTTGAGGCTCAGGCCCAGAATGAGGAAGAGCAGCACCATGAGCACGCCGCCTGCGGTGCCGAAGTGGCGCGGCCACAGTCGCGGCCGGGGGCTGCGCCAGCGCAGCAGGGCACCGGCCAGCAAGGGAGTGAGCAGGGCCGACCAGTTGAGCATGCGGGTGAGCGAGAGCGTGAGCACAATGAGGCCGACGAGCATCAGCGCGCCGCCCTCGTCGCGAAAGTCGAAATGCCGCTCCACCCAGTTCACCGCCCAGGCCAGCAGCGCCGCCGCCAGTACCGAGCCGCCGAGCAGGTACAGCAAATGCAGAGCCGAAGCGGCCGCGCCCTGCGGGCCGTCGGCGTCCATCATCCCTAGCAGCAGGCTGCAGACCAGCAGGGCGTAAAAGGTGTTGAGCGCCGAGAGCAGCAGCAGGCGCTCGGTCACCTGCCCGTTGGTGCGAAACTCACTGCTGATCCGCAGCACCACGGCAGGCGAGGTAGCCATGAGCAGGCCCGCCACAATGGCCGACTGCAGGGCAGTGAAGCCCAGAAACACCAGAGTGATCCACACCGCGCCAAAGCCCAACGCCGATTCGAGCAGGCTCATGCCCAGCAGGGCCGGATTGGCGCGCAGCCAGCGCAGATTCACCCGGTGGCCGATCTCGAACAGCAGCACCGCCAAGGCCGTATCGACAATGGCGCGGGCACTGTTCTGCAGCTCATACACATTGAGCCCGGCCCCGCCCGCGGCCAGAATCATGCCCGCTGCGGCATAGCCCACTAGCCGAGGCCACTTGAGAAAGCGAAATACCGACTCCCCCGTGAGCGTGGCCAGCACCAGCGCGGCACCGACCCAGAACACCCCGTCGGGGTGCAAGGGCCATGCGGGCAAGTAGCTGTTGATCATCGTGTGGGGTCTCCGTTGCCATGTACTGGCCGCCGTCGCCGCCATTGGATGCACCATAACAGACAGAAATGATGCAGGATTGATGGCTGGAATTGGGCGGAATTGCCGACAGAAAGATGTGAATTATCGATTCTTTGGGGTCTTCATGTTTGACGTGTCGGCCGGCTCCTAAAATGCTCCGATGTCCTACGTCCATCTTCGCACCCACACCGAGTATTCCATTGTCGATGGCGCCTTGCGCGTGGACGATATGGTGCCTGCAGCCGTCCGCGACGGGCAAGGGGCGCTGGCGATCACCGATTTCAACAACCTGTTCGCCACCGTGCGGTTCTACAAGGCGGCGCTGGACGCCGGGGTCAAGCCGATCATCGGCTGTGACGTGCTGGTGGGCAGCGCCCGTCATCCGGGGCAGTTCACGCGGCTGCTGCTGCTGGTGCAGAACCGCACCGGCTATCTCAACCTCTGCGATCTGCTCAGTCGGGCCTGGCTGGACAACCAGCATCGCGGACGTGCCGTGGTGCAGTGGGAATGGCTGGAGGGCGGGCTGGCGGAAGGGCTGATCGCGCTCTCGGGTGCGCATGAAGGCGCCATCGGCGCCGCGCTGCTGCAGGGCGACACGGCCACCGCGCGTGATTTGGCGCGGCAGCACGCGGCTGTGTTCGAGGGGCGCTTCTATATCGAGTTGCAGCGCGGCGGCCATGCCGCGTGCGAGCCGCATGTGCAGGCGGCGGTGCCGCTGGCTGCGGAACTCGGTCTGCCCGTGGTGGCAACCCATCCGATCGAGTTTCTCAAGGCCGACGACTTCGATGCCCATGAAGCGCGGGTGTGCATCGCCGAGGGCGAAACCCTGGGCAACCCGCGCCGCCAGCGCAAGTTCACCGCTCAGCAGTATTTCAAGTCGCAGGCCGAGATGCAGGCGCTGTTCGCCGATGTGCCCTCGGCGCTGGCCAACACCGTGGCGATTGCGCAGCGATGCAACCTGGTGCTCGAACTGGGCAAGCCGCAACTGCCGCTGTTTCCCACGCCGGAAGGGCTGACGCCCGCCGAATTCTTCCGCCAGCAGGCGCAGGACGGGCTGGAGCAGCGGCTGGCGGTGCTTTACCCCGATGCCGACCAGCGCGAAGCGGCCCGTCCGCGCTATCAGCAGCGGCTGGAGTACGAGCTGGGCATCATCGCCAAGATGGGCTTCGAGGGCTACTTCCTCATCGTGGCCGACTTCATCAACTGGGCCAAGAGCAACGGCTGCCCGGTGGGGCCGGGGCGGGGTTCGGGCGCGGGCTCGCTGGTGGCGTACAGCCTGCGCATCACCGACCTCGATCCGCTGGAGTACGCCCTGCTGTTCGAGCGCTTCCTCAACCCGGAACGGGTCTCCATGCCCGACT